>JAEVHO010000487.1 GCA_016802835.1 Micromonospora sp. ATA32
GATCAAGCCTGACCGACCGGAGCCGGCACGGCGGGCACCCCGCACCACGAAACGCAACCGGATGCGGAGCGGCCACCCCCACCACGAACGGCGCGGACCCCAGACAGCCCACCCGCCCGCGATCGTCGCGTTTCCAGCCCTGGGCGTTACCCTGAGGGCATGCAGGCCGTCTCCCCCACCTCGACCGGCGTGGCCCACCTGGCCCGTCCGGGTCGCCCCGCCGTGGTGGCGCGGACCCTCGCCGAGCTGGCCGGCCCCACGCACGGAATGGTGGAGCTGCCGGTGCGCCTGATGTGGAACAGCGATCGGGCCTTCGACCTGGCTGATCCGGACCAGCTGCTCTGGATGTACGAAAACGTGCTGCGCGAGACCACTCGCGCCGACGACCTCCGGCTGCTGATCAACGGGCGTACGCTGCGCCGGGTCTGGCGGCGGCTCAACCTGCCGCGGGGCGTACGCCAGGCGTGGGAGAGCCGGCACCGCGGCCTGCGTTCCGCCTGAGTCGCCTGTCTGCCGCGTGAACACCCCCCATCTGCACGAGTTCTACCGTGAGGTCGCCCGGGTGGCCCTGTCGGCCGCCGGGCGACACCGGTTCGTGCTCGGTGGCGGGGTGGCCTGGGCCGCGCACGGGCTGGTGACCCGGCCGACCGAGGACGTCGACCTCTTCGCCGACGTCGAGGGGGCCGCCGCGGCGGCGGCCACCGAGGTCCGGGCGGCGCTGGAGCGCGCCGGCTTCGAGGTCGCCGACGCGACCCGGACAGCGACCTCGGCGACCTCTTCGAGGGCTACGACCGGGACATCCGGGACTTCGTGGTGAGCCGGGCCGGCCGGCAGATCCGGTTGAGCCTGGCCCGGCTGGACCGGTACCGCAGCCCGGTGGTGATGGATCTAGGCCCGGTGATGGACGTTCGCGATCTGCTCGCCAATAAGACCGCCGCGTTGGTCAACCGGCGAGAGGTCCGCGACTACATCGACGTGGCGGCGGCCCTGGACCACTACGACCTGCCGGAGCTGCTCGAACTGGCCCGCCAGGTCGACCCGGCGCTGGACCCAGATGACGTCCGGGCCGCCGGGCGCTACCTGGACCGGGTGCCGGACCAACGCTTCGCCCGCTACGGCTTGGACCCCGCACAGATCCGCGGCGTGCGGCGACGGCTGGCCCACTGGCCACGCTGACCGCCCGGCGAACTCCGCACGGCGCGGTCAGGTGATCGGACGGCCGCCGGTCACGCCGAGCACCTCGCCGGTGATGAAGCTGGAATCCTGGGAGGCAAGGAAGACGTAGGCCGGCGCCAGCTCGGCGGGTTGCCCGGGCCGGCCGATCGGCGCCTCGGTGCCGAACGTCTCGACCTCCTGCTGCGGCATGGTGGCCGGGATCAGCGGAGTGCCCTACCCCGCGGCCCCGCCCCGAAACGGCGGCGACGGGGCGTACCAGGTAGCCGTTCTGTTACACCCGGGTGCCGGAAGGGCTGGAGTTGGGAAACATCTCGGGCCACTGTGGCAGGAGTGACGCAGGTTCATTTATCGTGCGCTGGGCGCCTACGAGGCGCATCCACCCCCATGGAAGGGCAGACATGACCTCCTCCTCCGGCCCGTCGCGCCGTCAGGTGCTCGCCGTCGCGGCCGCCGCCGCGGGCGCCCCCCTGATCGCCGGCACCCCCGCCCGGGCGGCCGACGCGGTCCGGTCGCGCACCTGGGACCTCACCGTCCTGGGCACGTCGGACACCCACGGCAACGTCTACAACTGGGACTACTACAAGGGCGCCGAGTACGACGACAGCAAGCACAACGACGTCGGCGTCGCCAAGCTGGCCACGCTGGTCAACCAGATCCGCGCCGAGCGCAAGGGCAAGGCGACGCTGGTCCTGGACGCCGGCGACACGATCCAGGGCACCCCGCTGGCCACGTACTACGCCAAGCAGGAGCCGATCACCAGCACCGGTGAGACGCACCCGATGGCGAACGCGATGAACGTCCTGAAGTACGACGCGGTGACGCTGGGCAACCACGAGTTCAACTACGGGCTGCCGCTGCTTGCCAAGTGGATCAGCCAGCTGGGCTTTCCGGCGCTGGCCGCCAACGCCGTCAACGAGGCCACCGGCAAGCCGGCCTTCCTGCCGTACGTGATCAAAAAGGTGGCGCTCGGCGGCTACGACTCGCCGACCATCAAGGTCGGCATCCTCGGCCTGACCAACCCGGGCGTGGCCATCTGGGACAAGGCCAACGTCGAGGGCAAGCTGGTCTTCCCGGACATGGTCGAGACCGCGAAGAAGTGGGTTCCGATCATGCGCGAGCGGGGCGCGGACATCGTCCTGATCTCGGCGCACGGCGGTGACAGCGGCACCTCCAGCTACGGGCCGGAGCTGCCGAACGAGAACCCGGTCGCGCTGATCGCCCAGCAGGTGCCCGGGATCGACGCGATCCTCTTCGGTCACGCGCACAACGAGGTCGTTGAGCGGTTCGTCACCAACACCGCCACGGGCGAGCAGGTCCTCACGGCAGAGCCGTCCAAGTGGGGCCAGCGGCTCACCCGGATGGACTTCACCGTCACCCGCGAGCGGGGCTGCTGGAAGGTCGTCAGCAAGCACGCCACGATGCTGAACACGAACACGGTGGTCGAGGACCCGGCGGTGCTCGCGGCCGTGCGCGGCCAGCACACCAAGACGGTGAACTACGTCAACCAGGTCGTCGCGCAGTCCACCGTGGAGCTGTCCGCCGCCGAGTCGCGGTACAAGGACACCCCGATCCTGGACTTCATCAACCACGTCCAGACCGAGGTGGTCAGCAAGGCCCTGGTCGGGACGGCGTACGCGGGCCTGCCGGTGCTGTCGATCGCCGCGCCGTTCAGCCGTACCGCGGTCTTCCCCGCGGGCGACGTGCGGATCCGGGACGTGGCCGGGCTCTACGTCTTTGACAACACCCTCGAGGCCGTGGTGCTCAGCGGTGCCGAGGTGCGCGCCTACCTGGAGTACTCGGCGAAGTACTTCACCACCGTCGCGGTGGGTGCGACCGTCGACCCGGCCACGATCAGCGACCCGGGGGTGCCGGACTACAACTACGACGTGATCTCCGGGCTGGACTACGACATCGACATCAGCAAGCCGGTCGGCCAGCGGATCACCCGGCTGGTCCTGCCCGGCACCGACACCCCGGTCACGGACGACGCCCAGTTCGTGATCGCGGTGAACAACTACCGGCGCAGTGGCGGCGGCAACTTCCCCGGCATCGTCAAGACCCAGGTCTACAACCAGCAGCAGGAGATCCGTCAGCTGCTGATCGACTGGGCCCAGGCGAAGGGGACGATCAACCCGGCCGACTTCTACGTGCCGAACTGGAAGCTGGTACGCGAGGGCGTCCAGGTCTTCTGATCGATCACGTCGACGGGGCTGCGGGTTGACACCCGCGGCCCCGTCCGCGTTTCCGCGCCGCTCAGCCGCCCGCCCCGAGGCGCAGGGCCCACTCGTCGGGGTTTCCGGCCGGCTCGGGCCGATCCCGGCGGGGCTCGGTCTCGGTCAGCTCCACCCGCTCGTCGGGCCGAACCGCCGCCGGTAGCTCACCGAATCGGACGTGCCGCAGGAAGGCGAATTCGTCGTCGGTGAACGACGTGTCGGAGCGGGTGTCAGCCATGAGGTCCTCCCCTTCACCGACCTCCATTGTCGCGTCCCCGGGCCGCCCGGCACCACAGCCTCGGTCAGCCCATGTCGGGCCGGGTCACCGGCCCGCGGACGTGCGTTCGCCTCGTACCAGCGGCCTCGTGCACGTACACGTCGCGGCGCGGTGTGGTCCCCAGCAGCAGGCCCTTGGACAGCGGTGGCCTCGTAGGCCGTTC
>JAEVHO010000488.1 GCA_016802835.1 Micromonospora sp. ATA32
CGTCGGCCGGGGAGCCGGGCGCCGGCCGGTGCAGGGGGCGCAGCCCGGTCAGGCCGAACCGGGCGGCCAGGGCGTCAGACACCCCCGGGGCGGCCACGTGGCGGCGTGCCGGGTCAGCTCGGCGAGGGTCATCGGCCGGGGCAGCTCGCCGATCCGGCCGATCCCCCGGCCCGCACCGTCGGCCGGGGAGCCGGGCGCCGGCCGGTGCAGGGGGCGCAGCCCGGTCAGGCCGAACCGGGCGGCCAGGGCGTCAGACACCCCCGGGGCGGCCACGTCGGCGTTGGTGTGCGCCACGTGCAGCGCCACGTCGTTGCGGATGAGCTGGTGGACGATCCGCCCCTTGTACGTCGTGGCGGCGACCGAGGAGACCCCGCGCAGCAGCAGCGGGTGGTGCGCGACGATCATGTCGGCGCCACCGGCGAGCGCCTCGGTCACCGTCTCGGGCACCACGTCGACCACGCAGGCGACCCGGCGCACCGGGGTGGACGGCTCGCCGGTCACCAGGCCGACCCGGTCCCAGTCCTCGGCCCAGGCCGGCGGATAGCGGCGGTCCAACGCGGCCACCACGTCGGCCACCGTCGGTGTGGATCCGGTTGTGCTCACGGCGGGTCAGCTTACCGGCGCGGTCCGCGCGCCATGGCTCCTACGGCCGGCACCGAGCGTGGCGTCACGACGCCCGCGCCGAGGGCCTCGGCCGGGTGTCCGGCGGCGCGTGCCGTGCCGGTGCGCTGCCGGACCATCCGTGCCGCCGTTCAGGCGGCCGAGGTGACCTGGTGGAGCTGGCCCCGCAGCGCCGCCAACCCGATCCCCCACGGGAAGGCGTGCAGGTGGCGTTCGCCGGAGCCCGGTGGGTGCAGCGGGTGGACATGGTCGCCGAAGAGCACGCTCACCCCCCACTCGCGGAGCCGGGCGAGACTGGCCTGGAAGGCCGGGTGCGCGGCCATCGCGGCGTTGGTGAACGGCACCGCCACGATCGGCACCCCCTGACCCTGCGCCTCGATCAGCAGGCCGAGGGCGAGCGTGTCGGTGATCCCGACCGCCCACTTGTTGACCGTGTTGACCGTCGCCGGACAGACGATCATGGCGTCCGCCGGCGGCAGGACGTCCGGATCGCCGGGGTTCTTGTAGCGGCTGCGCACCGGGTGGCCGGTCTGCCGGGCCAACGCGGTCCGGTCCACGAACTTCGCGCCGTCCGGCGTGGTGACCACGCAGACGTCCCAGCCGTCCTGCTGGGCGAGCTCGACGAGCCGGCCGACGTGGCCGGCCAGCGGCGAGCCGCAGACGATGACGTAGAGCACCTCACGGCGCTCACTGCTCGGATGCGGGCCGCTCATCCGGCCGGCACCGTTTTCATACTCCCACTCCCATGTGCTCAGCCAACTCCGATATCGGCGGAGGCGGCGCACCACGTGTGCGACGGAGGACGTCCGACATCACCTCGTGGGCGATCGGCCGGCAGCGGATCTCCGACGGCGCGAGCCGGTCGCCGCGCAGCAGCATCTCGCCGGCGTTGGCCACGTCGCCGATCTGGGCGAAGCCCCGGGCGATGTCGAGCAGGTGGTGGGCCCGGCGCTCCGGCAGCAGGGCGCTGAACGCCGGCTCGGAGATCCGGTGGTGGGTCTCCACCGCCCGGCCGCCGTCGCCCAGCTCGACCGCCGCGGCCGCCCGGTGCAGCTCGAGGTTGGTGGGGCCGAAGGAGGTCCAGTAGTGGTTGTGATCGCCGCCGAGCAGGGTCGCGGCCTCCTGGGCGCCGTTGATCAGGTCGTCCACGGTCGCCGAGTCGCCGATCCGGGCGGCGGCCATCGCGCCCTGGAGCAGCAGCATCCCGTAGACCGAGAGCCGTTCCGGGGAGGTGTCGTTGCCGCCGCCGGGTGCCAGCCGGTTGGCGATGTTGACGTTGAGTTCGAGCGCCGGCCGGGCCCGGCCCATGGCGACCAGCGCGTTGCAGACCCGGGTGGTGGCGATGCCGGCCAGCAGCGGGTCGTCCGCGCGCTGGGCGACCGCCATCGACCGGTCGGCGGCGAGCCAGGCCAGGTCGCACTCGCCGAGCTTGCGCAGCACCGAGGAGGCGATCTGGTAGACCTGCCCGAGCAGGTGCGCCGCCTCCTTCGCGTGGTCGCCGCCGTAGCCGGCGTCGGCCGCCTGGGCGTCGCGCAGCAGCTTCGGCAGCGCCCGGGTGAGCATCCCGTAGCGGCCGTACTGGTAGGTGAGCCAGGCGTGGTTGACCGCCTTGCGCATGTCGAACAACGGCGGCGGGTACGGCGCGGCGTCGAAGTACGCGCTCATCGAGTCGTACCGTTCCAGCGCGGCCCGGATCTCCTCGACCTCGACCTGGTCGATGCAGTTGAGCGCGTCGGCCCGCCGCTCCGGGTCCTTGCCGAGCAGCAGCTGCACGTCGACCTGGAGGATGTCGGCGATCTCGTAGAGGACGGAGAACTTGTCCAGCCGGCGTACGCCGCGCTCGACCTTGTCGACCCAGCTCTTGGACTTGCCCAGCCGGTCCGCGAAGACCTGCTGCGACATCTTGCGCCGCCCCCGCCAGTAGGCCACCCGCCGCCCTATGGGTAACTCGTCCATCTCCCCATCCCTCCCCAACCTGGCGTCCGGGCGATCTCCCGGACGACAGCCGCGGGCGCGGCGTTTCCGTCAGTCCCAGGTTTTTCCTGGTCGCACAGCCTGTGCGTCAGCCGTACAGCCAGTCCTCATAGCTTTCGTGCAAGTTGCATCAGCCGTTCGTCAGCTTAACGATCGCGGGTTACGGCAGTGACGGTGTTCGACATGTGACCCGATGGATGTGTGGTCGGGGCGAGGGGAGATGGTGCGAATGTGGGGGAATGTCGGACCGCGGGTCGTGCAGATGTCGCCGCTGGAACGGGTTCGGCTGCGCCGGGTCGCCGTGCGGTACGCCGCACACGGCTGGGAGGTGACACCCGGGGCCTGCCTGGCCCGCAGCCGGTTCGTCTGCGGCCGCGCCGGCTGCCCCACGGTGGGCTGCCACCCCGCGCTGGAAGACTGGGAGCACGGCGCGAGCAGCGACCCGGCCCGGGTGGCCACCTGGTGGCGCAGCCGCCCGCACGGGGTGCTGCTGCCCACCGGCCAGGCCTTCGACGTGCTCGAGGTGCCGGCCCACCTCGGCCGGAACGTCCTCGACGCGGTCGACAGGCACCCCGCCGGACCCGGCGTCCGCGGCCCGGTCGTGGTGACCCCCACCGGGCGGTGGATGTTCCTGGTCCGGCCGGGCGACCCGCTCCGCCCCGAACTGGAACACTGCTTCCACGTGGTCCGGCACGGGCCGGGCTCGTGGATCCCCGCGCCGCCGACCCGGCTGCCGGAAGGCCCGGTGCGCTGGGCGGTCGCCCCCGAGCAGGTCCGGTGGCAGCTGCCCGACCCGTACCTGGTGCAGAACACCCTGATCGAGTCGCTGCGGGCCACCGGGATCACCCTCGCCGCCGAACTGCACCCCGGCCAGCTCCCGCTGCCGCGCCGCGGATTCTGAACGCAGGCGGCTCCCGGCCGGTAGCGTCCCCCCTGGCGGGAATCGTTGAGCAGTCACGAGGGCGCGCCGGCGCACGAGCGTGGGTTGGAAATGTCCAGGGACCACTCGACGCGCGACACCGGGGGCACCGACCGCCACCGAGCCACCGCCGGGCGTACCGCTGGGCCGGCCCCGAACTGGAACACTGCTTCCACGTGGTCCGGCACGGGCCGGGCTCGTGGATCCCCGCCGCCGCCGACCCGGCTGCCGGAAGGCCCGGTGCGCTGGGCGGTCGCCCCCGAGCAGGTCCGGTGGCAGCTGCCCGACCCGTACCTGGTGCAGAACACCC
>JAEVHO010000489.1 GCA_016802835.1 Micromonospora sp. ATA32
GTCGCAGGCTCCTCGATGACCGGAGCGCACAACCATGGCTGACACCGCCCGTGCATGGCCGAGCTACGACGAGCTGTTAGCCCAGACCGAGGGCCCGCCCAGGGTCGGCGTGGCGGACGTCGGCGACGGCGATCAGCTCGGCCTCCTGCCGGATCAGGTCCAGCTCGAGGTCGAGGTCGACCGGGTAGTGGGTGCGGATCTCCGCGCCGAACCGGTCCTTGAGGGGGCTGATGATCCGGCCCCGGTTGGTGTAGTCCTCCGGGTTGGCGCTGGCCACCAGGAGCAGGTCCAGCGGCAGTCGCAGCTGGTAGCCGCGGACCTGGATGTCCCGCTCCTCCAGCACGTTGAGCAGCGCCACCTGGATCCGCTCGGCCAGGTCGGGCAGCTCGTTGACGGCGAAGATGCCCCGGTTGGTGCGCGGCACCAGCCCGAAGTGGATGGTCTCCGGGTCGCCGAGGGTACGGCCCTGGGCGATCCGGATCGGGTCGACGTCACCGATCAGGTCGCCGACGCTGGTGTCCGGGGTGGCCAGCTTCTCGCCGTACCGCATCGAGCGGTGCAGCCAGCCGACCGGGAGGTCGTCGCCCGCCTCGTCGACCAGCGTCCGGGAGGCCGGGGTGAGCGGGTGCATCGGGTGCTCGTTGAGCACCGAGCCGGCGATGACCGGGGTCCACTCGTCGAGCAGCCCGCCCAGCGAGCGGATCAGCCGGGTCTTGCCCTGGCCGCGCTCGCCGAGCAGCACCATGTCGTGGCCGGCGAGCAGTGCCCGCTCGACCTCGGGCAGCACCGTGTCGTCGTACCCGACGATGCCGGGGAAGCGCTGGCTCCCGTCGCGCATCCGGGCCAGGAGGTTGTCGCGGAGTTCCTGCTTGACCGTGCGGTAGTGGTGTCCCGCCGCGCGCAGCTCGCCGAGCGTGCCGGGCAGGTCGGCGGGCGGGACCGGAAGAACCTGGTTGGGCGCAGTCACCCGACAACGCTAGCGCGGTGCGACACGTGGCCCCCTGTTCTCGGTCGGACCGGGGCCGCACGACGGTCACGGACGGGACGGGACCGGGCCGGACCCCACACAGCCCGGGGGTCTCACCCCGTCATTCTGCCGCCCGACCCCGCTGCGGCAACTCCCCCACCACAGGGAGAGACGTCAGCGGTGCTCTTCCACGTACTCCTGCGGGTCCTTGTCCTGGAACCGCAGGTTACGGCCGTTCTTGTGCTCACCGTAGAAGGTCAGCCAGCGGGCGCCCAGCTCGGCGCGGAGCTCGGCGCTGGCGTGCCGGCGGAAGTCCGGCAGCGCCTCGTCCTCCTCCTCGGCCAGGTGTTCGCTGTTCTCCCGGCGGGCCTTCCAGACGGCCGCCCACCACTCGTCCGAGCCGACCGGGTGCAGCTTCGACTCGGCGACGGCGTCGCGGATCTTGTTGTGGTCGCCGATCGCGTCGGTGGTCTCGTCCTCGCCGTCGTCGCCGTGCTTGACCAGATGCGGGTAGAGGATCGCCTCCTCCGCCTCCGCGTGGATGTCCAGGTGCAGGGCGAGCGCGTCCCAGACGGCCAGCAGTTCGGCGGAGTCTCGGGCGTCGTCGAGCCGGGCGAAGCCGCGCCGGAAGGCGGCGTGGTCGTCGAGGATCAGTGCGGTGATGTCGTCCATGGTGCTCACTTCCCCGCTCGGGCGCGGATCAGCCGGGGCAGCGCCGCCAGGCCGGTGACCGGGCGGAACTCCCGGGCGCGCCGGCGAGCGCGGCGTGTTCGTCATCGGTCAGGTCGATCTCGGCGGCGGCCGCGTTGCGCTCCATCTGCTCCACGCTGGACGCGCCGGGAATGGCCACCACGTTCGGGTGACGCAGCAGGTAGGCCAGGGCGATCTGGCTGGGGGTGGCGTGGTGCGCGTCGGCCACGCAGCGCAGCGTCTCGATCAGCGCCGCGCCGCGTTCCAGGTTCTCCGGCAGGAAGTACGGGTTGGCCCGGCGGACCGCCCCGCTCGGCGGGTTCTTCGCGTCGTACCGGCCGGAGAGGAACCCCTGCGCCAGCGGGCTGTACGCGATGACGATCCGGCCGGTCTGCCGCGCGTACGGCAGGAGGTCCTCCTCGGGCCGACGGTCGATCATGCTGTACCGGACCTGGTTGCTCAGCACCCGCCGGCCCAGTGCCGCCTCGGCGAACTGCCAGCGGCGCAGGTTGTAGTTGCTGACCCCGACCTCGCCGACCAGGCCGACGTCCTGCAGGGCCCGCATGCCGCGCATCGTGGTGGTGTCGGCGACCACCGGGTTGGGCTGGTGTACCTGGTAGAGGTCGATGCTGGTGACGCCGAGCCGGGCCGCCGAGGCGACCGCGCGCTGCTGCACCACCGGGGCGACCGGCAGCACCGGGAAGATCTTGCTGGCCACCACGACCTTCTCCCGGTCGTCGCCGAGCGCCGCGCCGAGGATCCGCTCGCTGCGGCCGAAGCCGTACAGCTCGGCGGTGTCGAAGAGGGTGACGCCGAGGTCGAGGGCCCGCCGGACGATGTCCGCGGCCCGGCGCTCGTAGTCGGGGCCGTAACCCCACTCCTTCGAGCCGAACTGCCAGGTGCCGAGGCCGATCTTCGAAATGGGCTTGGGGGTGTCGAGCGGGACAAAACGCATGGCCTCGAAGCTACCCGGAGCGGGACCTCGCCATGCCGATTCGCGCGCCGGCGAGGTTAGGCTCGTGATCGTGACCTACCTCCCCGCGGACGACCGCTACGACACGATGACCTACCGACGCAGCGGACGCAGCGGCCTGCGGCTGCCCGCCATCTCGCTCGGCCTGTGGCACAACTTCGGGCCGGACCGGCCGATGGAGCGGCAGGGGGCCATCATCCGCCGGGCGTTCGACCTCGGCGTCACCCACTTCGACCTGGCCAACAACTACGGCCCGCCGCCCGGCTCCGCCGAGGAGAACTTCGGGCGGATCCTCGCCACCGACCTGGCCCCGTACCGGGACGAGCTGGTCATCTCCAGCAAGGCCGGCTACCTCATGTGGCCCGGCCCGTACGGCGAGTGGGGTTCCCGCAAGTACCTGATCTCCTCGCTGGACCAGTCGCTGCGCCGGATGGGCCTGGACTACGTCGACATCTTCTACTCGCACCGGTTCGACCCGGACACCCCGCTGGAGGAGACGATGGGCGCGCTCGACGCCATCGTCCGCTCCGGCAAGGCCCTCTACGTGGGCATCTCCAACTACAACTCCGAGCAGACCGCCCGGGCCGCCGAGATCCTGCGCGACCTCGGTACGCCGCTGCTGATCAACCAGCCGTCGTACTCGATGGTGAACCGCTGGACCGAGGAGGACGGCCTGCTGGACACCCTGGAGCGGGTCGGCGCCGGCTGCATCGCGTTCAGCCCGCTGGCGCAGGGCCTGCTCACCGACCGCTATTTGGGCGGCATCCCGGCCGACTCCCGCGTGGCGACCAGCGTCTTCCTCAACGAGAGCGACCTCAGCGAGGAGAAGATGGCGACGATCCGCGGGCTCGGCGCGATCGCCGAGCGGCGCGGTCAGTCGCTGGCCCAGCTCGCCCTCTCCTGGGCGCTGCGGGACCCGCGGATGACCAGCCTGATCATCGGCGCCAGCAGTGTTGCCCAGTTGGAGGCGAACATCGCCGCGCTGGACAACCTCGACTTCAGCGCCGACGAGCTGGCCGAGATCGACCGGCAGCTCGGCTGAGGGTCACCAGATCCGGCGGCGGCCGGCCCGGTGATTTCGTACCTCGCACTCCCCGACCGACCGGCACGGTGCCGGCCCGGGCGCAGGCGTACGCCGACGGTGGTGGCCCAGCAGCCACGGGTGGACCACCGCGGCGG
>JAEVHO010000490.1 GCA_016802835.1 Micromonospora sp. ATA32
GTGTTCCGCCGCGCCGTGCGGGATGACCGAGACCTTCTCCGGGTCCACGGTGTAGCGGACGACCAGCCGGTCGTGGGCGGTGTCGGTCATCGTGACCACGCCCCGGCGGCGGCGACGTCTGTTCCAGCAGTGACTTCTCGCCGGGGCGTGGGATGACTCAGACCGCGTCGAAGTGCACGGCGTGCGAGATGCCCAGCAGCGCCCCGAGACGGTTCAGGCTCGACCGGTACGCCTCGCCGTGGTGCTCGATCACCTTGGGGTGGGTCCGGCCCGCGACGGTGTACGTGGGTGTCGGGTCGAGGTCCTGCAGCTGGGCGAGGGCGCGCAGCGCCCACTCCACGCCCTTGCCCGGGCCGAGCAGTCCCCAGGTGAGCAGGTGGGGACGCGTGCGCCGCGGCCCGGCCGCGCCGGAGTGTTCCGCCGCGCCGTGCGGGATGACCGAGACCTTCTCCGGGTCCACGGTGTAGCGGACGACCAGCCGGTCGTGGGCGGTGTCGGTCATCGTGACCACCGCCCCGGCGGCGGCGACGATCTGTTCCAGCAGTGACTTCTGCCGGGGCGTGGGATGACTCAGCACGGTGTGCAGGACCACGATGCTGGGCACGGTGAGCCGGCGCAGCAGCGGCAGCACCTGCTCGCCGTCGGTACCGGGGTAGATGCCGTACTCGTGCTGGACGATGGCCACGTCGAAGGTGTCGAGGACGGCAGCGGCGTCCCGCCAACCGGCCGCGTCCCGCCCCGACCAGGTGTGCACGACGCCGGGGGCGGGGCGCTGGTCGTCCGTGCCGGTGGTCACCCGGACGACGCCACCGGGCGGCCGGCCGGCGCTCAAATGGGTGACCAGGGCCGAGTTGAAGGTGGCCAGGCCGCACCGGGTCGGTGGGTGGGTGCTGAGAAAACCGTATCTGGCGGGCATGTGGTGCCGTGCCTTCCGGTTGTCGGCCGCGACCCGCGCAGCGGGGGCGGACCTCACGCGGTAACAGCGCACGTCGGTCAGCGTGTGTGGCCGGCGGTACGGGTTCAGGGAGGTATCAGCGCTGGGGTCGGCGCACAACTTCCTCGTAGACGGCCAGGTAGTCGGTGACCATGCGGTCCGCGCCGAAGCGCTGCCGGGCCCGGGCCCGGCAGTCCGCCCGGTCGAGCTTGGCAACCCGGGCGACGGCGTCGACAGCCTGGTCGACGGTGTGCACGAGCAGGCCGGTGACGCCCTCGTCGACCACCTCCGGCATGGACCCCCGGGCGTACGCCACCACGGGGGTGCCGCACGCCATGGCCTCCACCACGGACAGGCCGAACGGCTCGTCGAAGGCGATCGGATGCAGCAGGGCGGTGCTCGCGCCCAGGATCTCCGCGCGCCGACGGGGACCCACGGCGCCGAGGAAGATGACCCGTTCTCCGTCGATGTGCGGAGCCACCTGTTCGGTGAAATACCGCTCGTCCTGGACGATGCCGCAGATGGTCAGCGGCCGGCCGGCGAGCCGGGCGATCTCGATCGCCGTATGGACACCCTTGTCGGGATGGATCCGACCGAAGCAGACCAGGCCCGGGCCCGGGTCCCGGGTGAACGGTAGCCCGTCGAGGTCGACGCCGTGCGGCACGGTGGCGACGTAGTCCAGCCCGGTGACCCGGTCAGCGTCGGAGATCGACACGTACGACGAACGGGCGTCGCGGTAGGCCGGCAGGATGCCGGGGCCGGAGAAGCCGTGGACGGTGGTGAGCAGCGGCGCGCGGCAGTGCTCGGCGAAGGCCAGTGGCAGCCAGTCGAGGTGACTGTGGACCAGGTCGAACTCGTCGGACCGGGCCAGCGCGTGGGAGACGTGCATCGCCTCCCACACCCTGCCGTCCATCGCCGGATCGTCGGCGTACCCGTGCGGGCACACGCCGTCGAGGGTGGCCGACGTGACCGAGTCCAGCGTCGCGAACAGCGTCACGTCCACACCGTGGGCGGTGAGGCCGTCGGCCAGCAGTCCGGTCACCTGCTCCCACGGGCCGTAGTGCCGTGGCGGCGTCCGCCACGCCACCGGACCGAGCAGCGCAACCCTCAACGGGAATCGGAGAGGGCTGCCGGATCGAGGTGCAGTGTCGCGAGCAGGCCGTAATTCTTGGCTAGCTCGACCTGCTCGGGGAGTTCCTGTTCGATCCAGTCGGCTCTGGCGTGCTGACCGCGGGCACGTAGCGCATCGACGATCCTGTGCCTGGCGATGGTCATCGGCTTCTCCCTCGTGAGGTCGTTACGGAAATCCCCGGCCGTTGCCGGTTCAGGGGGCGCCGCCGGGCCGGCCGGCGGGCGTTCGGTGTGGGCGGCTGCCCAGCCGTCGGTGCTGAGCACCAGCCGGGTCACCGGCCCGTGGAGGGTGTCGATGGCCAGGACGAGGCCCGGCAGCTCGGCGGTCGGGTCGGCGGAACGCGGCCACCAGCCCCCGTCCAGCGGGTGCGGGCGAGGCCGGTCGTTCCAGCCGCAGCGTGCCGCCGGGAACTCGCCGCCCGGGACCTGCTCGGCCGGCGCGTCGGTCGGGTGGCCGGCTGCGGTGATCCGGATGTCGTGCGGTGCGGACATGACGTCCCCAGGGTGGAGCCGGCGTGGCGGGCACCTCAAAAATGGGATGTCGTCGGTTCCGGGATGCTGTGAGCCTACGCCTCATCGGTCCGACCTGTCGGATGTCGCCCCAGCGCTGGCGGCGGCGACGGCCACCGGCATGGGTCCGCCGAGGTCACCTCGGTCACCAATTGGCCCAGTGGTGCTGGCGTCTGCACCCACCGCCAGCGCGAACCGGTCGGCCCACCCACGGTAGCCGCCGTTGCCGTCGGGGTCGTCGAGCGCTTCGGTGGTGCTGTCCGGGGCGATGCAGGCCGGAGTTCGTCGGCGCGGCCGGGCCGGTCAGAGCCAGCCGGAGCGGCGGAACATGCGGTGCAGGGTGACGGCTGTCCCCGCCATGAGCAGCAGCGCCCCGGCGTATCCGTACTGCCAGGTCAGCTCGGGCATGTGCGCGAAGTTCATGCCGTAGATGCCGGCCACCGCGGTCTGGGTGCGGCGATGGCCGCCCACGCCGCGATCTTGCGCATGTCATTGTTCTGATCCACCGCCAGCTGCGCCAGCCGGGACTGCAGGATGGAGTTGAGCAGGTCGTCGTACGCGGCGACCCGGTCCACCGCCCGGGCCAGCCGAGCGTCGACGTCGACGAACCAGCGGTGCAGGGCCGGCGGCGGGCCGCCGCGCTGCTGCTCGATGAGGGTACGCAGCGGGAGCTGCAACGGCAGCACCGCCCGCTTGAACTCCACCACCTCCCGCTTGAGCTGGTAGATCTGCTGGATGTCCGCGTTGCGGTCGCGGGCGAAGACGGTCTCCTCCAGCCGTTCCAGGTCGTGCTCGACGTGCCCGGACACCTCCAGGTACAGCTCCACCATCCGCGCGCAGACCGCGTACGCCACCGCCCACGGGCCCTCCGCAAGGACCGCCGGGCGTTGCTGGATGTCGTCGCGCACGGGAGCCAGCGCGCCGGCCGCGCCGTGCCGGACGGTGATCACGAACCGGTCGCCGAGGAAGACCATCACGTCCCCGGTGTCGATCACCTCGGAGGTGTCGGTGAGCTCGGTGTGCTCGACGTACCCGGCGGTGCGCAGCACCAGCAGGGTCACCTCGCCGTGCCGCTGCACGGTGGGGCGGTGGCCGTCGGCGAGCGCCTGCGCGCCGTGCCGGACGGTGATCACGAACCGGTCGCCGAGGAAGACCATCACGTCCCCGGTGTCGATCACCTCGGAGGTGTCGGTGAGCTCGGTGTGCTC
>JAEVHO010000491.1 GCA_016802835.1 Micromonospora sp. ATA32
GCTCCCCCTGCTGCTGCGCCTCGGCGACGAGCTGCTCGCGCTCGACGCCGACGGTGCGCTGCTCGCCAGCCCCGACGGCAGCCACCGGGTGGTTCGCGGCGACCGGTGCCTGCTGCCGGCCGGCGACGGCCTGCACCTGTTGGAGTCCCACCGCATGGAGGTGATCGCACTGTGCAGCTGACCGGACGCACCCGGGTGGCCGGCGCACCCGTCAATTACGGCATCTACCAGCCGGACGACACCGCCGTCGGCCCCGACGAGCTGCTGGCCTCGCTGGCCGGGGACGGCTACGCCGGGGTGGACTCCGGACCGATCGGCTACCTCGGCACCGGCACAGAGTTGGCTCGGCGGCTGCGCGAGGCGGGCATCGGGCTGGCCGGCGGCTGGGTCGATTTGCGCTTCGCCGACCCGAACGGCTTCACCGCGGACCTGACCCAGCTCGACGCGGCGCTCGACGTCTTCCTCGCCTCGCCGGTCGACGACCCGCGGTTCGCACCCCGACCAACCCTCGCCTGCCCCGGCAACCCCGGCCGGATGCCGCCCGGGCACACCACCGGACCTGTCGTCGGCGCTGCCCGCCGCGGCCTGGCCGGACTTCGCCGCTCGGGTGCAGCTGGCCGTCAACCGCTGCCGGGACGTCGGCCTGGAGCCGGTCTTCCACCACCACCTCGGCACCGACGTGGAGACCGAGGCGGAGACCGAACGACTGCTGGAGCTGACCGATGTCGCGGTATGCCTGGACACCGGGCACCTGACGCTGGCCGGCGGCGACCCGGTCGAGGCGGTACGCCGGTGGGCCGGGCGGATCGGTCAGGTCCACCTGAAGGACGCCGACCTGGCCGCGCACCACCGGATCCGGGCGGCCGGCGGCGGCCTCACCGAGGTGGTGGCCGGGGGGCGGCTTCTGCCCCCTCGGCGCGGGCGACGTCCACTTCGCCGGGGTGCTCGCCGGCCTGGACGCCATCGGCTACACCGGCTGGCTGGTGATCGAGCAGGACGCGCCCGCGCAGGGTCGGGACCTCGACCGGATCCGCGCCGACCAACGCGCCAACCGGCGCTGGCTGTCCGAGGCGGTCCGATGACCGAGCCGGGCAAGCGGATCAGGATCGCGGTGGCCGGACTCGGCGTCATCGCCCGTACCGTGCACCTGCCGCTGCTGCAGCGGCGGTCGGACCTGTTCGAGATCGTCGCGCTCAGCGACCTCTCACCCGCCCGGGTGGCCGAGCTGGGCCACCGGTACGGCGTCGAGCCCGGGCGGCGGTACGCCGACGCGGCGACCATGCTGACCGACGGCGGCCACGACGCGGTGCTGCTCGCGATCTCCGGCTCGCACGGCGAACTCGCTGCGCTGGCGCTGCGGTCGGGCGTGCCGGTGCTCTGCGAGAAGCCGCTCGCCTACACCCTTGCCGAAGCGGCACGGCTCACCGAAGTCAGCGCCGGGACGCCGGCGCTGATGGTCGGCTACATGAAGCAGTACGACCCGGCAGTGGCCGAGGCGGCCCGCCTGCTCGAGGAGATCGGCGGCGCGCCGCGGGTCCACGCGGTGGAGGTGACCGTCCTGCACGCCGGCGGCGACCGGCAACTGGAGTTCGCCAACCTCCCCCCCGACCCCCAGGGACACGCCGCCGGAGGAGCTGGCCCGGCTACGCCGCGCTGACGAGGGGCTGCTCGACGCCGCGGTCGGTGGGGACGCCGGCGCGCGCACGCTCTACCAGATCCTGATCAACAGCATCTCACACGACCTGTCCCTGCTGCGGCTCTTCACCGGCGCACCCTCCACCGTGGAGCACGTGGCGACCTGGCCGCTGACTCCGGACGGTCCGGCCGAGCCGTCGGTGGAGATCGCCGGCCGGCTGCCCGACGGGGGCCGGTACGGCATCCGGTGGCTCAACCTGCCGGACTGCCCCGCCTACCGCGAGACGGTGACACTGCACCACGCCTGCGGCTCGCTCGAACTGGTCTTCCCGTCGCCGTACCTGCTCAACGCGCCCACCACGCTGACCGTGTCGGACGCGCACTCCGGCGGCGAGCGGCGGGCCGCGTTCCGGTCGGTGACCGAGGCTTTCGAGCAGGAGCTGCTGGCCTTCCACGCCATGGTCACCGCGGCCGCCCGGCCACTGACCGGCATCGCGGAGGGCACGGTCGACCTACGGACCAGCCAACAGGTGGTACGCCGCTACGGGGAGCTGACCGGGGTGGCGATCGGCGGAGAGGCGGCGAGCTGATGCGGGAGCGGACTGAGATCATCGTGGTGCCGCACACCCACTGGGACCGGGAGTGGTACGAGCCGTTCCAGCGGTTCCGGCTGCGCCTGGTGGCCCTGCTCGACGACGTGTTCGAGCGAATGGAGCGCGACCCGCGGCAGCGCTTCACCCTGGACGGGCAGCTCGCCGCGGTCGACGACTACCTGGAGGTTCGCCCCGAGCGGCGGGAGCAGGTGGTCGCGCTGGTCAGCGCCGGACGCCTGGCCATCGGGCCGTGGCAGATCCTGCTCGACGAGTTCCTCTGCTCCGGGGAGAACATCGTCCGTAACCTGGAGCGCGGGCTGACCCGTAGCGCCGAGCTGGGCGGCGCCATGCCGGTCGGCTACCTGCCGGACATGTTCGGCCACATCGCGCAGATGCCGCAGATCCTGGCCGGCGCCGGGCTGGCGCACGCCTGCGTCTGGCGGGGCGTACCGGAGCGGGTCCGCACCGACGCGTTCGCCTGGGAGGCACCGGACGGCACCGTCGTGCGCACCGAGTACCTCTGCGAGAGCTACGGCAACGCGGCCGGCCTGATGGACGACCTACGGCTGGTGACCCGCCGGGCGACCGACCTGGCCGGCCGGCTGCACGCGTGGCGACCCGACCCGGACGGCGGACCGATGCTCGGCATGTACGGCACGGACCACGCCGCGCCGTCGCCGGACGCCCCGGACATGCTCGCGGCGGCCGGCGTCGACGACATGCGGCTGCGGCTCGGCACGCTCACCGAGTACTTCGCCACCCGCCCGACCGAGGTCGACGGTCTGCCCGTCGTACGCGGGGAGCTGCGCTCACACGCCCGGGCCAACATCCTGCCCGGTGTGATCTCCGTACGCGGGCACCTGAAGCAGGCGATGAGCCGCGCCGAGCGGCGGGTCGAGCGGTATGCGGAGCCGCTCGCGGCGCTCTCGCACGACCGGTCCGTCCAGCGCTTCCTCGACATGGCATGGACCCGGCTGATCGACGCCAGCTGCCACGACTCGGTGACCGGCTGCGGCTGCGACGAGACCGCCGAGCAGGTGGCCGCCCGCCTCGCGGAGGCCGACCAGCTCGGCCGGGCCGTCTGCGACCTGGTCGGCGCGCGGCTCGCCGCCGCTGTGCCGCGCGACGGGCACCTGCTCTTGAACCCCACCCCGGCGCCCGGACCGCCCTGGTCACGCTGGACGTCGAGGGGCCGGCGGCGCCGAGGCCGTGGGGCTGGCCGACACCGACGGCCATCCGGTTTCCACCCAGGTCCTCGACCGGGCCCGGACGCTGCTCGCCGACGACCTGGTTGCGGCGGCCGAACTGCCGGCCGTGCTGGCCCGGGTTCACGGCTCGCCGCCGCTGTGCCGCGCGACGGGCACCTGCTCTTGAACCCCACCCCGGCGCCCCGGACCGCCCTGGTCACGCTGGACGTCGAGGGGCCGGCGGGCGCCGAGGCCGTGGGGCTGGCCGACACCGACGGCCATCCGGTTTCCACCCAGGTCCTCGACCGGGCCCGGACGCTGCTCGCCGACGACCTGGTTGCG
>JAEVHO010000492.1 GCA_016802835.1 Micromonospora sp. ATA32
GGCGGCCCCAGGTACGGCCCACCAGGGCAGCCGGGCTTGCGCAGGGCGGCCAGCCGACCCGCATCGACGGCAGCGCCAGCCCGACGAGGACCAGCAGCGTGCCACCGACGTGTTGACCACCGCGCCGAGCACCCGGATTGCCGGCCCGCTCGCCCAGATCGGCGTTCACCACCCCCTGGGCCGCCGCGGCCACTCCGCCGAGAGTCACCAGGGGGAGGGCGGCCGCCGACGGCAGCGGCCTCACAGCCGGCAGGCGTGGATGTTGGTCACCAGGATGGCCCGCGCGCCCAGCTCGTAGAGCTCGTCCATGATCCGGTGCACGTCGTCGCGCAGCACCATCGCCTGCACGGCGACCCAGCCCTCCCGGTGCAGCGGGGAGACGGTCGGGGACTCGATCCCCGGGGTCAGCCCGCTGGCCCGGTCGAGCAGCCCGGCCGGCACGTCGTAGGCGAGCATGACGTAACGCCGGGCGACCAGCACCCCGTGCAACCGGCGCAGCAGCTGCTCGGCCTGGCCGCAGCCGGGGGCGCCGGTGCGGCGTACCAGCACCGCCGAGGAGCGCAGCAGCGGCTCACCGAAGACCGCCAGGCCGGCCTGACGCAGGGTCGCGCCGGTCTCGACCACGTCGGCGATCACGTCGGCGACGCCGAGCCGGATAGCGTTCTCCACCGCGCCGTCGAGCCGGATCACGTCCGCCTTGAGGCCGTGCTCGGCGAGGTGACGCTCGACCAGCCCCGGAAACGCGGTGGCGATCTTGTGCCCGCCCAGCTCGTCCGGGGACCCGATGCTGTCCGGGCGGGCGGCGAAGCGGAAGGTGGCCCGCCCGAACGAGAGGTCGACGACCTCCTCGGCGGGTGCCCCGGAGTCGACCAGCAGGTCCCGCCCGGTGATGCCGAGGTCCAGGTCACCGGAGCCGACGTAGGTGGCGATGTCCCGGGGACGCAGGTAGAAGAATTCGACCTCGTTGGCCTCGTCCCGGCAGACCAGGTCCTTCGAGTCGGTGCGCTGGCGGTAGCCCGCCTCACGCAGCATCTGGGCGGCCGGCTCGGCCAGGGTGCCCTTGTTGGGAATGGCGACACGCAGCATGACGGAGTGCTCCTTCGATCGGAATTGATCAACGGGTGGGCGCACTCACAGATGTCGGTAGACGTCCTTGAGCTCGAGACCGGTGGCGAGCATCAGCACCTGGGCCTGGTAGAGCAGCTGGGAGATCTCCTCCGCGGCCCGCTCCGGCCCCTCGTGCTCGGCGGCCATCCACGACTCGGCCGCCTCCTCGACGACCTTCTTGCCGATGAAGTGCACGCCCTTCTCCAACGCGGCGACCGTGCCGGAGCCCGGGGTGCCGGCGGCGGCCTTGGCCTGCAGCTCGGCGAACAACTCCTCGAACGTCTTCACGGAATGCGATTCTTCCAGCCGTGCCGGGTGCCCGCGCCGGCCGGGTCCGGCTCAGTGGCCGAAGCCGAGCCGGTGACCGTTGGCCGCCGCGACGCCGCGGATGGCCAGCGCGGCGTCGAGCGCGGCCACCGTCGCCGCCCAGCCCTTGTCCTCCGCCGAACCGGGCAGGCCGGCCCGGTCCCTGGCCTGCTCGATGGTCTCCACGGTGAGCACCCCGTGGGCGACCGGCTTCCCCTCGTCCAGCGCGACCCGGGTCAGCCCGTCCGTGACCGATCGGCAGACGTACTCGAAGTGCGCGGTCGCGCCGCGGACCACCACGCCGAGGGCGACCACCACGTCGCAGCGGCGGGCGAGGGCCTGCGCCACCACCGGCAGCTCCACCGAGCCGGCGACCCGGGCGACCACCGCGCGGGCGCCGCACGCCTCGGCCGCGGTGACCGCGCGGTCGAGCATGTGGTCGGTCAGGTCGCCGTGCCACCGGGCGGCGACCACGCCGACGGTCAGGCCGGCGGCGTCCACCGTCGTCACCCCGGGTTCACCGAATCCCGCCATGGTCATGCTCCGATCTCGTCATCGGCGACCGGGCGGCCCAGCGGGGCCTCGGTCACCTCGTCCAACTCGTCCAGCAGGTGGCCCATCCGGTCCCGCTTGGTACGCAGGTACCGGACGTTCTCCGGGTGCGCCCCGACCGGCAGCCCCTCCCGCCCGGTGACCGTGAGGCCGTAGCCCTCCAGGCCGGCCCGCTTCGCCGGGTTGTTGGTCAGCAGCCGCATCGACCGGACGCCGATGTCGTAGAGGATCTGCGCGCCGGTGCCGTAGTCCCGGGCGTCCGCCGGCAGGCCCAGGTCGAGGTTGGCGTCGATGGTGTCCCGGCCCAGGTCCTGCAGCTGGTACGCCTGCAGCTTGTGCAGCAGCCCGATCCCGCGCCCCTCGTGCCCGCGCACGTAGAGCACCACCCCGCGCCCCTCCTGCGCGACCCGGGCCAGGGCGGCGTTGAGCTGCGGCCCGCAGTCGCAGCGCACCGAGCCGAACACGTCGCCGGTGAGGCACTCGGAGTGCACCCGGACCAGCACGTCCTGCCCGTCGCCGAGGTCGCCCATCACCAGCGCGATGTGCTCGGCCGGGTCGTGCTCGGCGCGGTAGCCGAGCGCCCGGAACACCCCGTGCCGGGTGGGCATCCGCGCGTCGGCGACCTGCTCGACCTGCTTCTCCGTCCGCCGCCGGTACGCGACCAGGTCGGCGATGGTGATCAGGGTGAGGGAGTGCTCGGCGCAGAACTTCTCCAGGTCCGGCACCCGCATCATGGTGCCGTCGTCGTTGACCAGCTCGCAGAGCACCCCCGCCGGGCGTCTCCCGGCGATCCGGGTCAGGTCGACCGCCGCCTCGGTGTGCCCGGGCCGGCGCAGCACCCCGCCCTCCCGGGCGCGCAGCGGCACCACGTGTCCCGGCCGGGCCAGGTCGGTCGGGCCGGTGCCGGCGTCGGCGAGCAGCCGGATGGTGTGCGCCCGGTCGGCGGCCGAGATGCCGGTGCTGACCCCCTCGCGGGCGTCCACGGTCACCGTGTAGGCGGTGCCCCGGCGGTCCTGGTTGGTGTGGTGCATGGGCGGCAGGTCCAGCCGGTCGCACTCGGACTCGGTCAGCGGCACGCAGATGTAGCCGGAGGTCCACCTGACCATGAACGCGACCAGCTCCGGCGTCGCCAGTTCGGCGGCGAAGATCAGGTCGCCCTCGTTCTCCCGGTCGGCGTCGTCGACCACGACGACCGGCCGGCCGGCGGCGATGTCCGCCAGAGCCTGCTCGATGCTGGCAAAGGTGGTCATGCGACGACCTCCGAGTACGTGGGCGGGATCGGGGCGCGGGCCGCCCGGACGGCGCGCGAGGTACGCCACCAGGAGACCAGGCCCCAGGCGCAGAAGGCGCCGTAGACCAGATACATCGCGGCCGACGGGTAGAACCCGCCGCGCAGCAGCAGCGGTACGCCGACCGCGTCGACGGCGATCCAGATCAGCCAGAACTCCACCCAGCCGCGCGCCATGCCGTAGGTGGCCAGCAGGCTCCCGGTGAGGATCCAGGCGTCCGGCAGCGGGCCCCACGAGCCGAGCGCGGCGAGCACCGGGTACGCCGCGGCGGTGCCGACGGCGGCGACGAGGAGCAGGCCGAGCCGTTCCCGGGCGCTGGCCCAGCGGGGGCGTCACGGCGGCCTGGTCGCCGGCGCCGGCGCGGCGGTTGCCCGACCAGCGCCACCAGCCGTAGACGCTGACCGTGAAGAAGAAGACCTGCCGGCCGGCCTGCCCGTACAGGTCGTGCGCCTGCGGGGTGGCGAAGACGCCGCCGAGGAAGACGGTGAACAGCAGCGCG
>JAEVHO010000493.1 GCA_016802835.1 Micromonospora sp. ATA32
GTACGGCCTGTGGCGACGGGTGGCCGCGCGTGAAGCCATGGCGGCGCGGGCAGCACGGCCTGTGGCGGCGTGTGGCCGGCGCGGAGCCACGGCGACGTGGATGAATCTGGATGACCCGTGCCGGCGCGGGCGTGTCAGTCGGTCACGGCGGGGGTCGGGGATGACAGCGCCGGGCGGACGGCCGTCGGGTGCCGTAAGGCTGCGGTGAGTGTGTTGAGGCTCTGCCGGTGCGTCAGGGTCTTCGGTGGTAGAGGTTGCGTTGGGGAACGCGTTGTGGATCGAGCCAGGCCGGTGGCAGGAACTCGGGGAGGCCGTCCGGCGCGATGCGTACCGCCCATTCGGTGCTGTGGACGAGTCGGTGATGGTGGCCGCAGAGCAGGACCGCGTTGCCGAGTGCGGTCATACCGCCGTCGGTCCAGTGCGTGATGTGGTGGCCGTCGCACCAGCGGGGTGGTCGGTCGCAGCCGGGAAACGCGCAGCCGCCGTCGCGCAGCACGAGAGCGCGGCGCAGCGGCCCGGTGAACAGGCGGCGTTGACGGCCCACGTCGAGCACCTGGCCGTTGCCGCCGAGCACGGCGGGTAGGACCGCGGCGTCGCAGGCGAGTCGGCGTACGGCGTCGGGGGTGAGTCGGAGCCCGGTGTCCAGGGTGCCGGCGCCGAGCTGGTTGGTCAGGGTGTCCAGCTGCACGGTGACCACGAGCTGCGGGCGTTCACCACCGTTGTCGGGCAGGTGCGTGGTGCGCAGGGCGAGTCGGCAGACGTCACCCAGGGCGTCGGCGCGCCGCTGCCCGGGGGCGCGATCGTCGTGCGCGCCGACGGGTGCGCAGAGCGGGTCGATGGCTGCCCGCAGCAGGGCGGCGGTTTCGGAATCGAGGTTGCCGGTGAGGCGTACCTGCCCGTCGGGCTGGTCGGAGAGGGTGAGGTGTCGGCGGGTCTCGGCCCGTTCGGCGGCCCGCTGCAGCGCGATGAGTTCGGCGTGCTCGGCGAGTTCCGGTGCCACGTGGGTCAGGATGCGGTCGCCGAGCCGCCGCAGGATCGTCGGCTCGAAGCGGCCGGCCCAGTCGACCAGGAGTTGTGCGGCCTTGTCGGTCACCTCGGGACCGGCCTGGGTCGGCAGGGTGGCCAGGGTTTGCGCCACCACCTGGCCCTGTTCGACGGTGAGCCCGCCGTGGAGCAGGGCCTGGCGGATCACCGGCGGGCCGGCATCGACCGCGTCGGCCAACTCGACCAGCCGACGTGCTGAGCGGCCGGAGACCCGAAGCTGGTCGCGCAGCCAGACCGCGGTCGAGGTGGCGCCGTGCGCCGCCGCGAGAGCCCGGCTGTCGGCTTCTCGGATCAGACCCAGCTTGATCGCGCCCAGCCGCTGCTCGAGGACGTGCACGGCGGCCAGCGAGGCGGTCAGATCGGCGTCGGGCAGTGCCCACGCGGGCAGGTCGACGCACTCGTCGAGCTGCTCGCCGAGCCGCGCCAACACCGCCAACATGGAGCCAGATTAGAACAGGAGTACGACACTTTCGCATCGCTGCGTGACGGCCTGCTCAGCGCAGCGTGCGCCCATGCCGGTGCCGTCAGTGAGGCGGCGGCGGAAACGCTCGCCCCGGTGAGCGGGAGCAGCAGGCGCAGGTGCTCGGGGTGTCGGGCGCTGACGGTCGGGTTGGTGGTGTCGGTGCCGGGTCTGGCGGGATCATGTGGGCATGACCGAGCCGAGTCCCGAGCCGCGCCGGATGACGATCAGCGATCCGCAGGTGATGCGGGCGCTCGCGCACCCGGCCCGACTCGCGATCATGGAGCATCTGAGTTCGCTGGAGGGAGGGGCGACCGCTACCGAGTGTGCCGAGATCGCCGAACTCTCGCCGAGTGCGACCAGCTACCACCTGAGGGCATTGGCGAAGTTCGGCCTGATCGAGCAGGCGCCGAGCCGGGGCGACGCGCGCGAGCGGGTCTGGCGGGCATTCAGTCCTTCGTACATGGTCCAGGCTGGACCGTCGGCGGGATCGGAGGCGACGGCGGCGGAGCTGGCCCTGGTGGAGGCGCACACCGCGCGCCAGGCGCAGCGAACGCGGGACTGGATCCGCCGCGCCCAGGACGAGTCACCCGAGTGGTATGACGCGGCATGGTTGAGCGATACCCTTCTGCTGCTCACCGCCGAGGAGTTGACGACGGTGAACGTCGCCATTCAGAAACTGCTGAACCCCTACCGCAAGCGGATGCGGGTGGATCCGCCGCCCGATGCGCGGTCGGTCGCCGTGCAGTACCGGGCGATCCCCATCGACTGAGGGGTTGAGTCGATCAGGTGTGAAGGACTATTTTCGAAGTATGTCCTTCGCATCTGCTCCGTCGCGCTGGCCGGACGTCTGGCT
This sequence comes from Micromonospora sp. ATA32, assembly GCA_016802835.1. Classification (GTDB taxonomy): domain Bacteria; phylum Actinomycetota; class Actinomycetes; order Mycobacteriales; family Micromonosporaceae; genus Micromonospora. The sequence continues at coordinate 2,361 of JAEVHO010000493.1, forward strand.
CGCCACCGCCGCCCGGGGCGTCTCGAGCTGTGGCGACTTCCTCGCGGCCAGCGCCTTGACCCTCGCGTTGCAGTCGGCCGGGGCCGATGGCCTGGCCGTCTCCGGGCTGTTGCTGGCCGCGACCCTGCCGCTGGTCGCGCTCGCCCCGCTGACCGGGCGGCTCGCCGACCGGGTGGACAGCCGGACCGTGCTGGTGGCGGCCGGGTTGGCCCAGGCGGGCGTCTGCCTCGCGCTGGCGTACGCCGGCCATCCGGCCCTGGTCATCGGGCTGGTGGCGCTGCTCGCCGCCGGCCTGGCGGTCACCAACCCGTGCTGGGCGGCTCTCGTGCCGGCGATGGTCCGGGCCGAGGACTGCCCCGGGCCAGTGCGCTCAACCAGACCGCGGGCACCCTCGGGGCGCTCGCCGGTCCGGCGCTGGCCGGCCTGCTGGTCGGCGGGTTCGGCTCCCGTGTGCCGCTGCTAGTCGACGCCGTCAGCTACCTCGCCCTGGTGGCGGCCGGCCTGTTGATCCGTACCCGGCGGGGCGGCGCCCGGTCGGTGGACCAGGCGGCGGCCGGCGCCGTCGAGCACCGACCGGGCCGTGCCCGGCAGGTGGACCCGCCGGACAGCAACGTCCGGGCCCCCGGCTCTGCGGCTGCCGCACCTGCCGGCCTCGCGAGCGACAGCCCGGCGATGGCTACCTCCCACGGTTCCTCGACCGCCGCCTCTGACGGCACGGCGGGCTCCGGCGGCACGGCGCCTGCCGGGACATGGCGGCTGCGCCAGGATCCGTTGCTGGTCGCGATGGTGGTCACGGTCGCCGGCGTGATCGGCGCGGTCGGGGCGATCAACGTGGTCGAGGTCTTCTTCATCCGGGAGACGCTGGGCAGCTCCACGACGGTGTACGGGCTGGTCACCGGCGCCTGGACGCTGGGCATCCTGATCGGCGCGTGGGTCTTCGCCCGGCTGGTACGCCGGCTCACCGACGACGGCGCCCTGCTCGGGGCCGGACTGGCCCTGCTCGGCGGCTGCTGCCTGGCGGTCCTGGCCTCCGCGGCGGTGCCGACCGCGCTGCTGCTGGTGCCGATCTGGCTGGTCGGCGGGGTGGCCAACGGTGGGAACAACGTCTTCAACAACGTGCTGCTGGCCCGGCGGGTGCCCGAGGCCGCGCGCGGCCGGGCCTTCGCCGTCTTCGGCGCGCCGCCCAGGGTGCTGCGATGGTGGGCTTCCTGGTCGGCGGACTGTTGCTGGAGGTGGCGGATCCCCGGCCGCTGGTCGCGGCCTGCGGGGTGGCCGGGCTGCTGGTGGTCGCCGCGTTCGCCGCGCCGGTCCGCCGGGCGGCCCGCGCAGAGCGCGCCGCCGCCCCGAGCGAAGATCAGCGGTACGACCTGCGGGGGCGCCCCC
>JAEVHO010000494.1 GCA_016802835.1 Micromonospora sp. ATA32
CGGGCAGGCGTCGGCCGCCGAGCGCGTCGGCGAGCACATCGACGAAGCCGGCCCGCCGTCCGCGAGCGGCCGGATGAGCAGCTCGTCCGTGCTGGTCACCTCCTGCCAGCCCGCGGCCACCGCGGCGGCCACCTGGTGGGCCGGCAGAGTGCCGGCGAACTTGTCCGGACAGAGCACCACGCGCATGTCTGGCAGTGTGGCAGCACACACCGGCGGAAGCTGCGACCAGGCCACGCTGTGGGACCATGGAGGCGTGACTTCGACCTGGGTGGAACCCTCCAACACGGCCACCGCGCTGCTGCTCCTCGGCCGCGGGAGCGACCCCGCCACCGAGCGTGGCGTGGAGTGTCCGGGCGATCTGCCGGCGCCGAGTGACCCGGATCTGGTGGCCCGGGCGACGGCGGCCAAGGCGGCGCTCGGCACGAAGGTGTTCGTGCTGGGCCACCACTACCAGCGCGACGAGGTGATCCAGTTCGCCGACGTGACCGGCGACTCGTTCAAGCTCGCCCGCGAGGCGGCCGCCCGGCCGGACGCGGAGTACATCGTCTTCTGCGGCGTGCACTTCATGGCCGAGAGCGCGGACATCCTCACCTCCGACGCGCAGCGGGTGATCCTGCCCGACCTGGCCGCCGGCTGCTCGATGGCCGACATGGCCGTGCTGTCCCAGGTCGAGACCGCCTGGGACGTGCTGACCGAGGTGGGCGTCGCCGGGGACACCGTCCCGGTGACGTACATGAACTCCTCGGCGGACATCAAGGGCTTCGTCGGCCGCAACGGTGGCGTGGTCTGCACCTCGTCCAACGCCAAGCGGGCGCTGGACTGGGCGTACCAGCAGGGCTCGAAGGTGCTCTTCCTGCCCGACCAGCACCTGGGCCGCAACACGGCGGTGCTGGAGATGGGCCTCACGCTCGACGACTGCGTGCTCTACGACCCGCACAAGCCGAACGGCGGGCTCACCCCTGAGCAGCTGCGGGACGCGAAGATGATCCTGTGGCGCGGGCACTGCTCGGTGCACGGCCGCTTCACGCTGGACAGCGTCAACGACGTCCGGGAGCGGGTGCCCGGGGTCAATGTGCTGGTCCACCCTGAGTGCCGGCACGAGGTGGTCAACGCCGCCGACTTCGTCGGCTCGACCGAATACATCATCAAGGCCATCGAGGCGGCCCCGGCCGGCTCGGCGTGGGCGGTCGGCACCGAGCTGAACCTGGTCCGCCGGCTCGCGCTGGCCCACCCGGACAAGCAGATCACCTTCCTGGACAAGGCCGTCTGCTACTGCTCGACGATGAACCGGATCGACCTGCCGCACCTGGTCTGGGCGCTAGAGGAGCTGGTGGCGGGCCGGGTGGTGAATCAGATCACCGTCGACCCGGACACCGCGCACCACGCCCGGGTGGCGCTGGACCAGATGCTCGCACTGCCGGGGGCCTGATCACCGTCAGTGACATCGTTGGTACGGAAAAGTACGTGACACCCCGATTCATGTCGCCCAGGGCGATGTGACCGGTTCCATTTTCGTCACGGAGGGCTATGCTGCCGGGGCGACGACACACGCGGGCCGTTTTCAGATGGCCGCATTCCGGGTAGCGATACAACCTCGCTTGCCCCATCAACACGGCAGCACCGACGCGCTGGAGGTTGCGTTGACCGACGACGTCCTGGTCGTACACGGAGGTACTCCGCTCGAAGGGCGGATCCGCGTGCGCGGCGCGAAGAACCTCGTTTCCAAGGCGATGGTCGCCGCCCTGCTGGGTGACAGCCCGAGCCGACTGTTCGACGTGCCGAAGATCCGCGACGTCGAGGTGGTCCGGGGGCTGCTCGGCCTGCACGGGGTCAAGGTGACCGACGGCGCGGAGGACGGCGAGCTGATCTTCGACCCGGCCAACGTCGAGAGCGCCAGCACCGACCAGATCAACGTGCACGCGGGCTCCAGCCGCATCCCGATCCTGTTCTGCGGTCCGCTGCTGCACCGGCTCGGGCACGCGTTCATCCCGGACCTCGGCGGCTGCCACATCGGGCCGCGCCCGATCGACTTCCACCTGCAGGCGCTGCGCGAGTTCGGCGCCACGGTCGACAAGACCCCCGGAGGGGCTGCACCTGTCGGCGCCGAACGGGCTGCACGGCACCAAGTTCGCCCTGCCGTACCCGAGCGTGGGCGCGACCGAGCAGGTCCTGCTCACCGCGGTGATGGCCGAGGGCGTCACCGAGCTGCGCAACGCGGCCGTCGAGCCGGAGATCATCGACCTGATCTGCATCCTGCAGAAGATGGGCGCGATCATCAAGGTGCACACCGACCGGGTGATCGAGATCCAGGGCGTGCCGAAGCTGCACGGCTACACCCACCGGCCGATCCCGGACCGGATCGAGGCGGCGAGCTGGGCGGCGGCGGCGCTGGCCACCCGCGGCCACGTCGAGGTGCTCGGCGCGCAGCAGGCCGACATGATGACCTTCCTCAACATCTTCCGCTCGGTCGGCGGCGAGTACGAGGTCACCGACGCCCGCCCGCCGAAGCTGGGCGACCCGGGCCAGGAGGGCGGCATCCGGTTCTGGCACCCGGGCGGTGAGCTGAACGCGGTGGCGCTGGAGACCGACGTGCACCCGGGCTTCATGACCGACTGGCAGCAGCCGCTGGTCGTGGCGCTGACCCAGGCCCGCGGCCTGTCGATCGTCCACGAGACGGTGTACGAGCAGCGGCTCGGCTACACGGAGGCGCTGAACACGATGGGCGCCAACATCCAGGTCTACCGGGACTGCCTGGGCGGGACGCCGTGCCGCTTCGGCCGGCGCAACTTCAAACACTCGGCGGTGATCGCCGGCCCGAGCAAGCTGCACGCCGCCGACCTGGTCATCCCGGACCTGCGGGCCGGGTTCAGCCACCTGATCGCCGCGCTGGCCGCCGAGGGCACCTCGCGGGTCTACGGCGTCGACCTGATCAACCGCGGCTACGAGGACTTCGAGGCCAAACTGGCCGATCTGGGCGCGCACACCGAGCGTCCGTAACCGACGTCACCAGTTCCGTCGAGCGCCCGGTGCACCCGCGAGGTGCACCGGGCGCCGTCGTTTGGCTACCCTTCACGCGTGCCGTCGCTGTTTCGCCGCAAGTCCACCGACCTCGTCGAGGATTCCGTCACCGCTGTGACGACCGATGAGGCGTCCAACGCTGCCGCCCTCGGGGCTACACCCCGGCCAAGGGTCGGGAGACGCCGAAGCGGCCGGGTGCCGGTCGGCGCCCCGCCGCCCCGAGCGGGCCGCTGAGCAAGGAGGAGTCACGGGAGCGGCGCCGGGCGGTGCGCGCCGAGGCCGCCGCCGAGTTCCGCCGCGAGGGCGGCCCTCGCGACCGCGGCCCGGAGCGGCTGCTGGCCCGCAACGTGGTGGACTCCCGGCGTACCGTCGGCACCTGGTTCTTCGGCGGCGCGCTGATCGTGCTGATCGGTTCGAACGCGGCGATGCCGCCGCTGGTCCGGCTGATCTCCAACGTGCTGTGGGGGGCGCTCGCCCTCGGCGTGGTGATCGACTCGATGCTGATCTCGCGCAAGATCGGCAAGCTGGTCCGGGAGCGGTTCCCGAAGTCCAACCAGCGGATGGGCTCGCTCTACCTCTACGCGATCATGCGGTCGATCACCTTCCGCCGGATGCGCGCGCCCGCCCCGCAGGTCAACATCGGCGACAAGGTCTGAGCCGCCCGCCGGCCGGCTGGACGGAAATCCCGGCCGGCAGCGGTCCCGCCGCACCTCGCGCGCCCGC
>JAEVHO010000495.1 GCA_016802835.1 Micromonospora sp. ATA32
GCCGCGGCCGGCGGCGCCGACCTCGGCGTACGCGGTGGCGTGGCTGGCGGCGAGCAGCCGGGCGAACCGCTCCGACTCGCGCAGCGGCCCGGCCTCGACCACCCCGCCGTCGGCCATCACCACCACCTCGTCGCAGCGGCGCACCGACGAGAGCCGGTGCGCGATGACGATGCCGATCCGGTCGCGCAGCAGCCGTTCGGTGGCCTGCTGCACCCGGGCCTCGGTCACCGGGTCCAGCCGCGCGGTGGCCTCGTCGAGGATCACCACGTGCGGGTCCCGCACCAGGATCCGGGCGAACGCCACCAGCTGCTCCTGCCCCGCCGACAGGACGTGCCCGCCCTCGCCGAGCCGGGTCGCGATGCCGTCCGGCAGCTCGGCGATCCAGCCCGTCAGGCCCAGCTCGTGCAGGGCCCGGGTGGCGGCGTCGAGCAGCTCCGGGTCGAACAGGGCGACGTTCTCGGCGAGCGTGCCGGCCAGGATCTCGGTACGCTGCGGCACCACCGCGATCCACCGGCGCAGCTCCTCGACGTCCAGGTCGAGCAGGTCGGTCCCGCCGAGGAAGACGGTCCCGCGGGGCAGCTCCACCGCCCGGGTGAGGACCTTGGCCAGGGTCGACTTGCCGGACCCGGTCCGGCCGATCAGGGCGTACGAGCGCCCCCGGGTGAAGCTGAGCCGGACGTCGCGCAGGGCGGGCCCGCGGTCGGCGTCGGACGTCGTCGGGTAGCGGTAGGTCAGGCCGCGGACGGCCAGGTCGCCGTCGACCGGCCGGGCACCGCCCGACGGCTCCTGCCGCGCGCCCTCCAGCAGCAGCACCCGCCCCCCACGCGCCGAGGGCGTACTGCAGCTCGGGGACCATCCGGCAGACGTGCTCAACGGTCGCGCCGAAGGCCACGACGAGCAGCCAGATCGCGGTCAGCCGGGTCGCGTCGATCCGGCCGGCGGCCAGCGCCCAGGCCCCGCCGACCACCACCGCGGCGATGCCCGCCCGGGTGATCCCGGTGGCGACGGCGGTGACCCGCGCCGACATGAACCAGACCCGGCGTCCCCGGGACAGCACCCGGGCGGCGCGCTGCGCGTACAGCCGCAGCACGTAGGGCCGGGCCAGGCTGGTGCGAACGTCGTCCTGGCCGTGGATGGACTCCTCCATCACGGCGGCGAGGTCCGACCATGCCTCCTCCTCGGCCATCCGGGCCGGGCCGATCCGTCGGGTCGGGCGGCGCAGCACGGACGCGAGCACCAGGGTCAGCGTCAGCATGCCCAGCCCGGCGGGCCACCAGACCACGAGGGCGATGACCATCGAGATCAGCCCGGTCGCCGACATCTGCGCGATCCGTACGCCGTGCCCGCGCACCTCGGAGGCGACCTGGTAGACGTCGCCGTCGATCCGGTCCAGCAGTTCGCCGACCGGGGTGGTCTCCAGGGCCGGCAGGTCCTGCCCGAGGGCGACCCGACAGAGCCGGCGGCGGACGTCCGCGGCCCAGGTGGCGGTGAGCCCGGCCGTCAGCAGACCCACCACGAGGTCGCTGAGCACGGCGGCGACCAGCGCGGCGGCCAGCAGGGCGAAGAACCCGGCTGAGTGGTGCAGCAGCACCGGTCCGGCCAGTGCCGCCGCAGCCGCCTGACCGGCGGCGCCGAGCGCGATCAGGCAGGCCACGACCGCCATGCGGCGGGGCGAGGTCGCCCAGAGGTCACGGAGCAGGCGCATGGTTGTCTCCCCCGGGACGCGATGACGGTAGCTCCAGCCTGCGTCGTCCGACCCGGACGTTCAACGCAATTACCGCTGCGCCCCGGCCGTCGGGACGGCGATCAGCTGCGCGGGGGGCGGCGGGAAGACGTCGCCGGCTCAGGTCTGGGCGACCCGCCGGACGATCCCGAGCAGGGCCTCCTGCACGTCGGAGATCGGCCGGTCGGGCTGGAACACCAGCCAGTCCACCGCCACCACCAGGCCCACCCCGAACAGCGCCGACGAGGCGGTCCGCACGTCCAGGTCGGCGGGCAGGTCCCCGCTGGCCACGCCGGCCCGGACCGTCTCGGCGATCGCCTCGATCGCCTCGCCCCGCAGCAGCCGCAGGGTCTGCTGCCACTCGCGGTTGGTCCGCCACATCTCCGAGAGCAGCAGCTGGGCGAAGGCCCGGTAGCGCTGGATGTACTCCAGCTCCGCCCGGACCAGGGCGCCGAGCGCCTCGCGCGGCGGCAGGCCGGCGACCGCCGCCCGGAAGTCGGCGGTGAGCAGGCCGATGCCGTGCCGCAGCAGCTCCTCGAAGAGCACCGTCTTGGACTCGAAGTTGTAGTAGACGGTCCCCTTCGCCACCCCGGCCCGCGCCGCGATGTCGTCGACGGTGGTGGCGGAGAAACCCTTCTCGGCGATGAGTCCCACGGCCGCCTCGAAGAGACGCTGGCGGGTGTCCTCCCGCCGCCGCGACCGTCCGTCCGCCACTCGTCCTCCCCGTCCCCGCGCCCGGCAGCCGACCCCGCCGGTGCGGTGCTCCGCAACCGCCCGACCCGTCAACATCCTCACATGGTCAGTTCGGGGTGCAGTGTGGACGGGGTCAGCCGGCGGGAGCGCCGGGTGCGCCGATGGTCAGCGCCATCGCCGCCGCGCCGAATCCGGCGAGCACCATCGCGCCGGTCACCACCGGTCCGGCCAGCCCGCCGTTGACGGTGTGCCGCAGCGCCGCCACCACGTAGCTCATCGGCAGCCAGGGGTGGATCGCCTGGAAGAAGCCGGGCGAGGTCTGCACCGGGTAGGTGCCGCCGGACGAGGTCAGCTGGAGCATCAGCAGCGCCAGCGCGGCCAGTCGCCCCGCCGGACCGAGCTGCGCGCCGAGCCACTGCATGATCGCGGTGAAGGCGAGCGAGACCAGCGCGAGCACCCCGAACGTCGCCAACGGGTGCGCCGGATCCAGCCCCAGCACCAGGGTGACCACGGTGAAGAGCACCCCGGCCTGCGCCAGCCCGATCGCCGCGGCGGGCAGCCAGCCGGCGAGCGCCACCCGCCAGGCGGACGCGCCGGACATCACGTGCCGCCGGTTGAGCGGCCGCAGCAGCATGTACGTGATCATCGCGCCGACCCAGAGCGCCAGCCCGAGGAAGTACGGGGCGAAGCCGACGCCGTACGAGCCGGCCGCGTGCTTCGCCGTACGGTCGAGGGCCACCGGGTCACCGAGGACGTTGGCGCGGGCGTCGGCGTCGTCGTACCCGGGGAGCTTCTGCTCGCCCGCGACGAGCCCGTCGGCGAGGTCCCCGGCGCCGCCCTCCAGTTTGGTCAGCCCGCCGGCCAGCCGGTTCTGGGCGTTGCCGATCTGGGCGAGCCCGCCGTCGAGTTCCCGGCTGCCGGTGGCGAGCCGGAACAGGCCTCCGCGCAGCTGGTCCGCTCCGATGGCCGCGTCGCCGATACCGTCGCGCAGCTTGGCGCTGCCGGTGGCGAGGTCGGTCAGCCCGCTGGCCAGCTGGTCGACCTTGGCCCGGGCCCCGGCCACGTCGTCGGCCAGGTGCGGCGCCGCCGCGGCGATCTGCCGGGCGGTCGCGGCCACCTTGGTCATCCGGGCCCGCAGCGCGTCCAGGTCGGTGCGGTCGAGCGTGCCGACCACCGACGCCGCGGCCCGCACGGCCGCGTCGGCGGCGGCGCGGGCGGCCACCACCCTTCCGGCTGCCCGGCCCGCTGGCCGTGATGGTGGCCCAGGTCGACCAGATGAGCGGCGGCCGGGTCGAGCTGGGCATCGGCGCCGGCTGGTACGAAC
>JAEVHO010000496.1 GCA_016802835.1 Micromonospora sp. ATA32
CCCGGACGGCCTGCGGCGCCGACGGGCTGCCCGACGCCGGGCCGCCAGCGGTCGGCGGGGCGGTCGCGGGGGTCGCGGCGGGGCCGGTGGTGGCCGCGCCCGTGGCGGTCGTCGCGGTCGGTGCGGAGGACGTGGCCGCAGCTGAGCCCGGCTCGTTCGCTGAGCATCCGGTCAGGACCGCGAGGAGCGCGGCGATCTTGACAATAGTCACGGGGGCTGATCTCATGCCGGTCGGACGTGCAACGATGCCGCCGGGTTCCATCACCTGGGCCGCCTCAGCCGAACGGCCACTGTCAGCGGCGGGAAACAGCCCCCCTCTTTCCTTTCCGTCGGCGTATCGCTATATCTACATGCGTGACTACGCGCTGTCACACATCCCCGTCAGGAGGGCACGTGAAGAAACCCCTCGCCGCCGTCAGTGCCGCACTGCTCACCAGCGGTCTGCTGACCGGTGCCGTCACCTCGGCGCAAGCGGCAACCCCCGCAGCCCCCGCCCCGGACGCCTCCGCCACGGCTCGTGCCGACAGCCTCCTCCGCAGCAGCCCCGGCGCCGTCCAGGGCGCCAGCGGTGAGTCGTACCAGGCCGTCCGCACCAAGGTGGACGCCAGCGGTGCACACACCCGCTACACGCGTACGTACAAGGGCCTGCGCGTCTACGGCGGTGACTTCGTCATCCACACCGCGCCCAACGGCAGCTACGCCGGCTCGTCCGTCGGCCTGTCCGCGCCGCTGACCCTGGGCACCGTCGCGAAGGTCAGCTCTTCCGCCGCCAGGCAGACCACGCGGGCGGAGTTCTCCGGCAAGCTCGCCGCCATCGGCGCCCCGGAACTCTTCGTCGACGCCAGCTCGGGCAAGGGCCGGCTGGCCTGGGAGACCGTCGCCACCGGCATGAAGGCAGACAAGCAGACCCCGTCCCGGCTGCACGTCATCACCGACGCCGTCACGGGCAAGGTGATCGGGTCGTACGACGAGATCGAGTCGGTCGCGGGCACCGGCAACAGCATCTACTCCGGCACGGTCAGCATCGACACCACGCTCGCCGGCAGCACCTACCAGTTGATCGACCCGTCGCACGGCAACAACTCCACCTGCGACATGAACAACGGCACCACGAGCTGCACCACCTTCACCGACGCCGACAACACCTGGGGCACCGGCGCCGCCGGCAGCACGGGCGCCGCCCGGCAGTCCGCGGCGGTCGACGCGCACTTCGGCGCCGCCAAGACGTTCGACTACTACAAGAACGTCCACGGCCGCAACGGCATCTTCGGCGACGGCCGGGGCGTGCCGAGTCGGGTGCACTACGGCAGCGCGTACGTCAACGCCTACTGGGATGGCGCCCAGATGACCTACGGCGACGGCGCGAGCAACCTCAAGCCGCTGGTGGAGCTCGACGTGGCCGGCCACGAGATGAGCCACGGCGTCAGCGAGAACCTCGTCCCCGGCGGCCTGACCTACTCAGGCGAGTCCGGCGGCATCAACGAGGCGAACAGCGACATCTTCGGCACCGCCGTCGAGTTCTACGCCAACACCGCCGCCGACCCGGGTGACTACAAGATCGGCGAGTTGATCAACATCAACGGCAACGGCACTCCGCTGCGCTACATGTACGACCCGGCGCTGGACGGCGCGTCCGACCGCTGCTGGACGACCAGCACGAAGACCAAGGACGTGCACTACTCGTCCGGCCCGGCCAACCACTTCTTCTTCAACCTGGCCGAGGGCACCGGATCCACCGCGTACGGCAACTCGCCGCTCTGCGGCTCCGCCCCGGCGATGACCGGCATCGGTCGCGCCAAGGCGGAGAAGATCTGGTACCGGGCGCTCGACGTGTACTTCACCTCGAACACCTCGTACGTCAACACCACCACCCCGTCGAACACCGCCCGGGCCTACACGCTGCGTGCGGCGACCGATCTGTACGGCAACTGCTCCACCGAGTACAAGGCCGTCCAGGCGGCGTGGACCGCGGTGGCCGTCTCCGGTAGCGACGCGCCCTGCTCGTCGACCGGTAACGACTTCTCCGTCTCGCTCTCGCCGACCTCCGGCTCGGTGACCGCGGGCGGCTCCGTCTCCACCACCGTGGCCACCGCGACCACGGCCGGCACCGCGCAGACCGTGACGTTCTCCGCGTCCGGCCTGCCGAGCGGGGCGACCGCCTCGTTCAGCCCGGCCTCGGTGACCTCGGGCGGCTCGTCCACCCTCACCATCAGCACCACGGCCAGCACCCCGGCGGGGACCTACCCGGTCACCGTCACCGGCGCCGGCACCTCGGTGAACCACCCGGCGAGCTACACGCTGACCGTGAACGGCACCGGTGGCGGCTGCACCGCCCCGGGCCAGAAGCTCGGCAACCCCGGGTTCGAGTCCGGCAACATGGTCTGGGCGTCGACCTCCGGCGTCATCGGTCAGAACGGCGCCAGCCAGCCCACCCACGGTGGCACCTGGAACGCCTGGCTGGACGGCTACGGCAGCACCCACACCGACACGCTCTCCCAGGCGGTGAGCCTGCCGGCCGGGTGCAGCTCGTACAACGTCAGCTTCTGGCTGCACATCGACTCGGCCGAGACCACCACCGGCACCGCGTACGACACGCTCAAGGTGCAGGTGCTCAACTCGGGCGGGACGGTGCTGGCGACCCTGGCCACGTACTCGAACCTGAACAAGGCCGCCGGGTACAGCCAGAAGTCCTTCTCGCTGGCCTCGTACGCCGGTCAGACCGTCACCCTGAAGTTCACCGCAACCGAGGACTCCTCGCTCCAGACGTCCTTCGTCATCGACGACACCGCGGTCAACGTCTCCTGACATAGCCGCACGGTCCACGGGCCCGCCGGCCACCCCACCCGGGTGGTCGTCGGGCCCGCGCCGTTATGGTCGCCGGACCGGCGGTCATGGACTCCCGGTGCGGGCACCGGCGTGACGCCGGGCGGAAGGGGTGGTGGCGGTGTCGGACGCGGAGCTGACCGTCGAGGTGACGGGCCCCGTGGCGACGGTGGTGATCCGCAACCCGGTCCGCCGCAACGCCATGACGCCGGCGATGTGGCGGCAGCTGCCGGTCCTGCTCGACGACCTGGAGGCCGACCCGGCGGTACGCGCCCTGGTGCTCACCGGGGCGGACGGCACGTTCTGCGCCGGTGCCGACCTCGGAGACCTCGACGAGCTGCTCGACGCCGGGGACGCGAGCATCGCGGTCGCCGCCGAGGAGCGGCTGGCCCGGTTCGCCAAGCCGACCGTGGCCGCGATCCGGGGCGCCTGCGTCGGTGGTGGATGCCAGCTCGCCGTCGCCTGCGACCTGCGGATCGCCGCCGGCGACGCCCGGTTCGGCGTACCGCCGGCGCGGCTGGGGCTGGTTTATCCCGCGCCCACCACCCGCCGGCTGGCCCACCTGATCGGCCCGGCCGCCGCGAAGCACCTGCTCTTCACCAGCGAGCTGATCGACGCTGACCGGGCCCTGCGGATCGGCCTGGCGACGAGGTGCTGCCGGTCGACGGGCTCGCCGCCCGGGTCGACGAGATCACCGCGGCGGTCGTCGCGCGGTCGCAGCTCAGCGTCGCCGCCGCCAAGGAGATCATCGACGACCGGGCGGACGACCACCAGATCGCCTGGTGGCACGGGCAGGTCCGGGCCAGCGGTGAGGCCCGGGAGGGCGTCGCGGCCTTCACCGAGCGCCGACCGCCGCGCTTCGGCTGGGCACCGCCCGCCCGGCACTGACCGGCGGTAGCG
>JAEVHO010000497.1 GCA_016802835.1 Micromonospora sp. ATA32
CACTCACGCACAGCACCCGCCCGCCGTTACCCGACCGACACCAACCACCGCCGATACCATTCAATACCCGGGCAAATCGACCGGATGTTTATGGCAGTGCCGCTCAGCACTCAGCGATCCCACTCCCAGTCCTGGACGGTTTGATGTACGGGGACCATGTTGATCCACATCTCTCCGTAGAACCGGGATCCACCCAACTGGTCCAGCAGCTTCTGTGCCTCCTTCTCGGTCGTGAAGGCCCCCGCCTGGAAGCGCGATCCGGGCTCACGCTCGTCCGTGTACTCGACCAACCAAGCAATGGCCGGCTGCCGGTAACCGGGTGGAGGTGATGCGCTGGCGTCCGTCACGGTCCCGATGGTGCCAGAACGGCCACTCGGCCCCGTGCTCTCATGCCGCTCATCGCGCACGCGCGTGCGGTCCTGGGCGCGCCAATCGGCAGCAACTCGCGGTGCCGTCACTGCCCGCCAGTCGTGCCGGCCGACCACGACCGACGCGAGCGGTGATCGGATCGGGTTCCCGCTGTGACCATGGTGGGTCGTCGGCCGATCAGCTACCCGGCAACGTGTCCGACGCGCTGGGCCGGGGCTCCAGGACCACCACAGTGGTCTCGGACGACCGCAGCGCCGCGTAGGCGTCGAGGTTCGTGTCGATCTCGCGCCAGCGGGCCCACAGCCGCAACCGCTCGTCACCTGTTGCGGCGTGAACATGTACCAGCCGCTGCCCGTCGACCAGATCGACGGTCGCGTCCGGGTGCGTCTGCAGGTTGAGCCACCAGGCGGGCTCACCCTCGCCCCACCCGTTCATCGCCAGCGAGACCAGGTTTGGCCCATCCTCGAAGTACCCGATGATGACGCTGCGCTGCTGGCCGGTTCGGCGCCCGGTGGTGGTCAACCGTAGAGTGCCCCAGCCGTTGGCGCGTGGCCGCCACAGTCCGACCCGGCCGCGAAAGACTCGGTACAGGCCCCGGTGCACCGACCAGGCCAGACGGATGAACCAGCGCGGCGGAAGCCGCGGTGTTTTCGCCCGGTTCTCGACCGACATGACGACCTCCCACACCTAGCTGCCCATGGTACGAACAGGACGCTAGCCGCAGCCTCGGGCGGACCAGGAGAGCCGATCGGCCCGCCGATGCCCCCCCCCGGCTGCATCACTTCCTCGCCGGCCTCGCATCGGTGCAGCCGGTCGAGCAGTACACGCCCTTGTCGAAGAAGATGGTCAAGCATCCGCTCATGGCCGCAATGGTGCCGGCCGGATCAACGTCGAGCTGGCACAGAACAGCAGTTCAGACAGCCGAACTGAGTTTCCGAGCCCGACAGGCTGATCCAACCAGGCGGCGTCCAGCCGGACGCCCGTGCGCCGCTCCACCAGGGCCAGCTGCGCCGGGTAGTCCAGGTCGCCGCTGAGCCCCCGCAGCGCGGCGCGATCCTCGTCGAGCGCCGTGGGCTGCTCGCCGCTAGGCCGCTCGTCGTTCAAGTGCTCCAACGGGGTCAGCAGCCTGCCGAATGCGGCATAGCACAGCAAACTGCGCCCGTTGGCATCGCCCCACCACGAACTGTGCACCGCGGCGCCGTCGGACAGCCATCGCAGGACCTCGTCGCGGACGCCCTCGCCGTCGGTCGTCTCCACCGTCGCGTGGGCGCAGGGCGCGGGCGCGTAACGCGGTGTGGGCGGCGGCGCGACCGGCCGGGGTGAGCCGGGCGGGTTCGCCGAGTCGTTCGTGGGTGGTGAGGCCGAGCAGACGTAGTCTGCGGCGCAGGTCGCCGAGTAGTCGGGCGGCTTGGTCTGCGGTGATGGGCTCGCGGTTGCGTTGGCCGTGCCACCCTTCACCGGCCAGGGCTTGCGCGACGCCGGTGTTCAGGTCGCGGTAGTCCACGGGGCCGCCGATGAGCAGGAGCGTGAGGGCGATCTCGCCGGCGGCGGCCTCGGCCTCGCTGGGGCCGAGCAGCGTGCCCATGGTGGCCTGCCACAGTGCCGTGGTGCCACCGGCGTGCACTGTCCTGCCGGCGGATGACAGCAGCAGTTGGCGGCTGGAGCGGCGTACCACGGCCATCTGTTTGGCCCAGTCCCGCAGGGTCCACAGCTCGACGATGTCGGACTCCGAACGGGGGTTGCCGGTGAGGGTGAGCCAGTCGAAAGGCCGGCAGCCCTCGGCGACCAGCGGCCGGGCGAGAGTACCGGTGGCGGTCAGCGCGGCGCCGTCGGCGGCGTGGTCCAGCAGCCACCGCATCGGGGCGAGGACAGCATCGGCGTCGCCGGGAACGAGTACGGGGTTCACCAGCCGGTCGGCCAGCCGGGCCCGGGCAGGGCCGCGGGAGTCGGCGAAGCGTTGCAACCGTTCGGTGTGCACCCATTGCAGCCAGGTGCTGCCGGTGGTGTCGTCGTAGACGCTGTCCGGGAACTCGATGGTGACCTGTGCGGCGGTGCGCCGCCAGCCGGACGTGCCGGGGCGCAGCCGCCCCGCGGATACGGCCATCTCCAACGCCGCCGAGGCCGACCAGTGGGCGGCAGCTTCCTCCGTGCCCATCACGGAGCCCTACACCAGGACGCCGGGCAGGTCGGACGGCTGCAGACCGGAGGCGGCCAGCGCGAAACCGTACGCCTTCAACCCGGCCGCCCGACCCTCGTGTTCGTAGGTGCCGATGATCTCGGCGGTGGAGTCGGCGGTGCACATCGCGGCGTAGCGGGGCAGATCGAGGCGGTTGAACAGCTCGCCGAGGGCGGCGGCGAGGAACAGCTTCTCGTCCAGGTCAATCAACCACTTTGTGGGCAGCTGGTACCACAGGAAGTCGGCCACCCTCAAGCCGGTGACGACCTGTGATCCCTCGCCGGCGGTCAGCGACTCGTACGCGGCGCGCGCTGCCTGCGCGGCGTCGCGGTTGATGCGTTCCAAGCCGGCCAACGCCTGTGCGACGTCCCGATCGCTCATGATCAGTTCCCGGGCGGTGCGGCGCAGCACTTCTTGTACTTGCGTCCTGAGCCGCACCAGCAGGGCTGGTTCCGCCCGGGCGGCCAGGCGACCAGGTCGCTCGGCCGGTCGGCGGCCAAGTGGGCGGCGAATACCGCCCGGGCCTGACCGGGGTCCTCGCCCCGGTCGGCGCACCAGGCGAGGTATTCGCCGATGCGGATCGGTGCGATCCGGATCCCGGTCATGCCGGCGTCGGTCGCCTGCACAAGCGTGGCATGCAGGGCCCGGCAGTAGCTGGCGTGGTCGCGACCGCCTTCGGCCGGGCCGCCCGACTCGGCCAGGTCCGGCCACCGGCGCAGCGCCTCGGCGTACTCGTCGGCGGGGAACCATGCCCAGGCCAGCGCCATCCGCTCGGCCGGGGCGGCAGCGACGGACGGCAGCCGCCGGTGCCGTGTTTCCTCGACGGCTCGCTCGCGGGCCGCCTGCACGGCGGTGAGGAACTCCTCCGCGTGTCGCTGCACCTCGTCGGGCTGCCGGTGCAGCGCGGTCAGGCTGGCTTCGCGGAACTCGGCGAGCTGCTCCACGAGGTCGTCGGGGTCGCCTGCCGCCAGGGCGATGGTGAGCCCGTCGGTGAGCCACTCGAGCGCGGTCGCGTGGTCGCCGGCGTGGGCGTACTCGATGCCAGCGTTGTTGTACAGCCACACGTCCTCGGGGGTGTCCGCCTTCACCTGCGCCCACAGCGGCGCGGCGTCATCCACGCGTCCGGCCCGCATCAGGATCTCGGCCAGCCGGCACCGGCCGTCGGGCTGGCCAT
>JAEVHO010000498.1 GCA_016802835.1 Micromonospora sp. ATA32
ACCAACCGGGCCGCCACCGCCTGCGCCAGCAGGTCGGCGTCGGCGTGTACGGCGACACTCGCCTCACTCATTCGTCGTGCCCTCGTGTTCCGACCGCTCAGCACCACCGACGCCTGGCCCCGGTCCGCCTGCGCGTCGAGCAGCTTCACCACCAACCGGGCCGCCACCGCCTGCGCCAGCAGGTCGGCGTCGGCGTGTACGGCGACACTCGCCTCACTCATTCGTCGTGCCCTCGTGTTCCGACCGCTCGGCGGTCACCGTGCTCTCCGTCCGGGGGTCGCCGGTTCCGCCCGCCACCGCCCTCAGTGCTCCGCGCTCGTGCCGGTGTGCGCGGTGACCCCGGCCTCGGCGCGCTGCGCGGTGGCCGGGTCCTTCCAGACGTGCACCCGTTGCGCCGGGTGCTGCTCCAGGTCGGTGAGCCCGGCCGTGGCGCCGAGCGCCTCGGCGTACACCTGGTCGGCGTCCAGCCGGCGCAGCTCCTCGGCCAGCTCGTCACCGAGCGGGCGGCGAACCAGCGGCAGCTTGCGGTCGTCCTGCCCGCTACGCCGGAACGTCGCCAGGCTGTCTTCGCGGGTGAGGATCAGCTCGTCGCCGTTGGCGCAGCGCAGTTGCACCTCGCGCATCCGGGGGAATGCGCTGGTCGGTTCCCTGCGCGGGCTGATCCCCAGCCGGCTGCCCAGCCAGCCACACATCAGCGCGGCCGTCGGGTCGCTGGCCGGGGCGACCACGGTCGCCTCGGTGACCCGGGCCTGGGTGGTGTCGAACGCCCCGGCGACCAGCGCGCGCCACGGGGTGATCCGGGTCCACGCCAGGTCGTGTCGCCCGGTGCGTAGTCCCGGGCCCGCTGCCGCAGCGCCTCGATCGGGTCGGCGGCCTGCGCCGCGTCGGTGATCCGCCGGTCGGCCACCACGCCGAGGAAGTCGGTCGCGATCTCGGCCGGCGGCTCGCCGTGCCACCACGTCCACCACCGGCACGTCCGGCACCAGCAGCGGCATCACCACCGACTCGGCGTGCAGCGCGAGCCGCCCGTACATCCGGGTGACCACCGCCTCGCACGGACCGAGCCGACCGCCCACGACGATCTCCGCGTCCAGCCGGTTGCGGTCCCGCTCGACCTCTGTGCGGACCACCACGACCAGCCGGCACGGGTGCGCGGCGGCGGCGATGGTCGCCGCCGCCTCCGCCTCGCGGACCCGCTTCTCGTCCACCACCACGATCAGGGTGAGCGCCATGCCGCTGGCCACCCCGCCCGCGCTGCGCCGCTCGGCGGCGAGCGCCTTGACCACCTCGTTGCCGGTGGTGTCCCACAGGCCGATCACGGGAGCCTCCTGGTTGCCTCGCTGTGCACGGTCACGCCCGCCGCCAGGCGCGGCCCTCGCGGGCCAGCATCTCGTCGGCGGCCCGGGGGCCCCACTCGCCGGCCCGGTACGGCTCCGGCCTGGTGCCCTGCCAGGCGTGTTCCAGCGGGTCCACCACCTGCCAGCTCTGCTCGACCTCGGCGGCGTCCGGGAAGAGCGTCCGGTCCCCGATCAGCACGTCCAGCACCAGCCGCTCGTACGCCTCGGGGCTGGACTCGGTGAACGCCTCGCCGTACTGGAAGTCCATCGCGATGTCGCGGACCTCCATGGTGGTGCCCGGCACCTTGGAGCCGAACTTCAGTACCACGCCCTCGTCCGGCTGGACCCGGATGACGAGCTGGTTGTTGCCGAGCATCTCCATGTCGACGGGGTCGAACGGCAGGTGCGGCGCCTCCTTGAACACGATGGCGACCTCGGTCACCCGGCGGGGCAGCCGCTTGCCGGCGCGAATGTAGAACGGCACCTGCGCCCAGCGGCGGTTCTGGATGCCGAGCCGGACGGCCACGTAGGTTTCGGTGGTGGAGTCCTCGGGGACGCCCTGCTCGTCGAGGTAGCCGACCGCGCGCTCACCGCCGACCCAGCCGGGAAGGTACTGACCCCGGACGGTGTCACTCGCGATGTCCTTCGGCACGGTGATCGCCTTGAGCACCTTCAGCTTCTCGGCCCGGATCTCGTCGGCGTCGAAGCTGGTCGGCTCCTCCATCGCCACCAGCGCGAGCAGCTGCAGCAGGTGGTTCTGCAGCACGTCGCGGGCGGTCCCGACCGAGTCGTAGAAGGCGGCCCGGCTGCCGATGCCGACGTCCTCGGACATGGTGATCTGCACCGAGTCGACGTACTTGGAGTTCCACAGCGGCTCGAACAGGTTGTTGGCGAACCGCAGCGCGAGGATGTTCTGGACCGTCTCCTTGCCCAGGTAGTGATCGATCCGGAAGACGTCCTCGCCGGTGAAGACGTCGTCGACGAGGTCGTTGAGCGCCTTCGCCGACGGCAGGTCGTTGCCGAACGGCTTCTCCACCACCACCCGCCGCCAGCCGCCGGACTTCTCGTTGTCCGCCATGCCGGTGCGGGCCAGCTGCTTGAGCACGACGGGGAACGCCGCCGGGGGGATGGAGAAGTAGAAGGCAGCGTTCCCGCGGATGCCGTGGGTGTCGCGCAGCTCGTCCAGGGTCGCGGCGAGCTGGTCGAAGGCGCCGTCGTCCTCGAACGAGCCGCCGACGAACTTGATGTTGCCCTCCAGCCGCGCCCAGACCTCATCCCGCCACGACGTCCGCGCGTGCTTGCGGGCCGCCTCGCGGGCCAGCGACTCGAAGTCGCCGTCCCCCCAGTCCCGGCGGGCGAAGCCGAGGACCACGAAACCGGGTGGCAGCAGCCCCCGGTTGGCCAGGTCGTACACCGCCGGTAGCAGCTTCTTGCGGGCCAGGTCACCGGTCGCGCCGAATATCACCAGAGCGCACGGCTCCGGGATCCGCGGCAGCCGGCGGTCCTGGGCGTCGCGTAGCGGGTTCACGCCGCCTCCTCGCTCCGCTGAGTTCACGTCGTCCATCCTCACGTCCGCAACCGACCGACCGAATCACGCAGCTGGGCGAGCCCCGCGGACCGGTCGGTCAGGTGCAACCGCAGCAGCGGGCGCTCCCGACCAGCCAGGGCCTGCCGGTCGCCGGCGGCCTGGGCCGCCTGCAGCTCCCCGAAGGAGTACGGACGACCCGGCACCGGCAGATCAACGTCGACCGCACCGGTGATCTGGAGGAAGCTGCCCACCGGAGGGCCGCCCTTGTGGTATTGCCCGGTGGAGTGCAGGAACCGCGGGCCCCAGCCGAAGGTCACCGGTCGCCCGGCCGCCTCGGCCAGCAGCGGCCGCAGCTGGGCGGCGTCCGCGTCGGCGAACCGGTCCAGGTACGCCATCACCGCGAGGTAGCCCCCGTCGGCCAGCCCGTCGATCAGCCCGCGCAGCACCCCGGCCAGGTCGCCCGGGGCGCCCTGCGGGGCGTACACCTCGATCGCGCCCTCGGTGAACGACGGCGTCTCCGCCGGCGCGCCCGAGGCCAGGATCCGGTTGGTGTTCTCCTTGGACTCGGTGACGTTCGGCTGGTTGAACGGGTCGACGCCGAGCACCACGCCGGCACCGCGGTGGCGTACTCCCAGGTCAGGAATTGGGCGCCGAGCGGGCCGTTGACCGCGATGTCGGGGTCGCCCCCGCCGCCCGGCACGTCACCCGCGGCGAGCGCCCCGCCGTACGCCGAGCACCACGCCGCCACCGCGGTGGCGTACTCCCAGGTCAGGAATTGGGCGCCGAGCGGGCCGTTGACCGCGATGTCGGGGTCGCCCCCGCCGCCCGGCACGTCACCCGCGGC
>JAEVHO010000499.1 GCA_016802835.1 Micromonospora sp. ATA32
CTGGCCCTGGTCGGCGCGGTGGTGTTCACGCTGGCGCAACCGGCGGTCGCCCGGCCGTCGGCCGGCTGGTCGGCGCCGCTGCCCGGCATGCGGACGGCGGTGAACTGGACCTTCGCGCTCTGCCTTGGCGCGGTGCTGGCGGTGCTGCTGTCGTTCGCCGTCAACGGACACCGTCGGGGCACCTTCTGGTTGGCTGGTCCCTTCGTCGTGACCGCCGTCGCCACGGTGATCCTCAACGCGGCCGGGGTCGGCACGATGATCCGGGTCGCCGACCTGCTCGGCCGGGTGCCCAACCCGGGCGCCGGCACGGGCGGAGGCAACCGGCTGTTGGTCTACGACGTGGTCTACGCGCTCACGCCGTACCTGACGTTGCTGCCGATCGCGATCCTGGTGGGTTTCGTGCTCGTCCAGGCCGTCGTGCTGTGGCGGGCCCCGAAGCCGGACCGCCGGCAGGAGATCCACGAGGCGTACGCGGCACTGTCGACGCCGGACCCGAGGACGGTCTGGGACACCTCAGCGCTCGACGAGCCGACGGTGCGGGGACGGCTGCGCCGCCGAGGGTGGACGGCGGGGATCGCCCGGGGACAGCGGTTGGCCAGGATGATCCACGACTTCGACCGTCCACTCACCCTGATGGCCGTCATCGCGCTCGTGGTGTTCGGGTACGTGATGGTCACGGTCTGGGTGTTCGGCGCGCTGCCGTACGCGCCACGCTGGGCGCTCACCATCTCCACCTGGCTCGCCGCGGCGGCACCGCTGGCCGTGCTGCTGCTGATGCGGCAGGGCTGGCGCGGGCTGGAGAGCCGCAAGCACCTGGGCGTGCTGTGGGACGTCGGCACCTTCTGGCCCCGCGCGTACCATCCGTTCGCCCCGCCCTCGTACACCGAACGAGCGGTCCCCGACCTGCAACGCCGGCTGTGGCGGATCCACGACAACCCCGGCGGTGCCGTCATCGCCGCGCACAGCCAGGGCACCGTCATCGCGGTCGCCGCGCTGCTGCAGGAAGGAAGCCGTCCGCACCGCGACCGGCAGCCCGATGACCAGGTCGGGCTCGTCACGTTCGGCAGCCCGGTGACCAAACTGTACGGCTGGGCGTTCCCCGCCTACTTCGGCGCCGAGGCGCTGGGCCCCGGGCGCCGCGGACGTGGCGGTGGCGCAACTACTCCTACGCCACCGACCCCATCGGCGGCCCGATCTTCCCCGACGACCCGTCCGCCGGTGTCGACGAGCTGCTCACCGACCCGCCCACCGCCTGGTACGTCTACGGCCAGGAGCCGCCGCTGCTCGGCAGGCACTCCGGCTACTGGGCCGATCCCCGCGTCTGGGACCTGGTCGACCGGTACAGCGTGGAACTGCCCCTCCCGGTGAGCTCGCCGTCCTCCGAGGCCCGGATGGCCGCCGCCCCATCGCCGCCCGAGCACCGGTGCAGGGAGGGTGATCCACCCCTCGGCTGCGAGCGCTCGGCGGTGTGCTGCGGCGTCGCGCGGGGGATGGGCGCTCAGCGGCGGACGAAGTCGACCACTTCGGCCACCACGGCGGGATCGCGCAGCAGCCAACGGTGTCCCAGTCCGCTGGTGAGGTGCAGCCGGGCGCCCGTCCAGGTCGCCGCGATGGCCTCGCCCTCCGTGACCGGTACGGACGTGTCGTCGCGGTCATGGACGATCAGGGTCGGTGGCATCGCGACGCCCCGGCCGAGCAGGGGCGCGTCGAGGTGGTGCATCGGTGCACCGACACGGCGCTCGATGCGTGCGACGAGTCGACGGTGGGTGCGTTCAGCGACGTTGAACATGGCCGCGAACTGCCGCGCGTGTGATGCGGGGCTGGCCATCGGGGCGAGCAGGGCGATCCGCCCGACGGGCAGGCCGTCGCAGAGGGCGACCGCCGTGGCAGTGGCCCCCATGGAGTGTGCGATGACGGCCTGCGCGGGTCCGTGCCGGGCGACGACCGCGGTGAGCGCCGCCGCGAACTCGGGAATGGACGACGAGCGCGGTCCATACCTGCCCGGAGCCGACCTCCCGTGGCTGGGTGTATCGAAGGCCACGACCCGGTGGCCGGTGGCGACCAGCGGCGTCACGAACGAGGCGAGCTGCTCCCGCCGTCCGGCCCAGCCGTGCATCAGGTACACGACCGGCCCCTCACCCCACGCCTCGCCGACCACCCGGTGACCGTCCACGTCGAGGGCGAAGGCTTCGCCCGGTGCCGGTTGGCCGGGTCGTGCCGCAGGGGTGTTCCGGGTTCGGGGCAGGGTGAACCAGATCCGCTCGGCCCACCGGGCACCGACCGCCGGTGCGGCGTGCTCCAGCACCCGGAAGGTGGCGCGGACCGCCGTCGGTGCGGAGAAAAGGCGAACAGGCGTGCTTTTTTTCTGATCCACGGAAACCATGACGACACTCTTTCTGTTAGTCGGACGACGTCAGGCGGGCCGCGACCAACAGCGCCTCGACGGCGTGGCGGGCCCGACCCTCCGCCCGCTCGTCGCCGAGCAGCCGGAACGTGTGGTGATAGGCGAGGATCACGCCGTAGAGGTCCTGGGCGAACTGCTCGGGGTCGGCGTCGGCCCGGAACTGGCCCTCGGCGATCCCGGTGCGGAAGATCGTGGCGATCATGTCGAACATGTCGCGCTCGTCGCGGACGAGCTGGTCGCGCACCGCGCCGGGCTGATCGTCGAACTCGGTCGAGGCCGCCACGAACGGACAGCCGCCGGGCCGGGCGTCCCACGCCAGCCAGTGGTCCAGCAGCGCGCGCACCCGCGACTCGCCGCGCGGAGCACGGAGGGTCGGCCGCGCCACGGCGTCCTCGAACCGTGCACGGGCGTGATCGAGCACCTGGAGCTGCAGCGCCTCCTTGGAGCGGAAATGCCCGAACAGGCCGCTCTTGGACAGCTGCGTCTGCTCGGCGAGCGAGCCGATGGTCAGACCGCTCAGTCCGACCCGGCGCGCGACCTCGACCGCCTGGTCGAGCACGGCCAGTCGGGTCTCATCCCCCTTGCTCATGGGAAGACAAAAGCACGGTCGTACGGAAAATGCAAGCCCAGAGCTGCCGGGAGGATGCTGACGGCGAGCGACAGCCGTACCCGGTCGATCTGCGACCGCAGCACGGTCGGTAGCGATGCCCGGCGCGGCCTGTGCTCAGGGGGCCGGTCCCGTTCATCGCCATCGGTTGTTGGAGGGGTCGGGATCCCACAGTTCGTGGGCACGGCCGCTAACGGAGGCCCTCCTGACCGTGCCCGGCCACTCCCTACCGTGGAGCGGTGACGGAGCCTCAGCCCCGAACTGGTGGACCACGCTGCCCGGCCTTCTCACCACCGTCGCCGGCTTGGTGCACCCCGGGGCCGCCCGCAGGCGCCACCTTTCGGCCTTCCTGGAATACCCGGTCGGCCTGGTCGCACCGTCATCCTAATGAGTTCTGGGAGTGAGCCATCCGGCAAACTCCTGGTGGGTAGGTAGCCGCCGGCAGGCGAGCACTCTGTTGTCCTGGACGTTGAGTCCTGACGAAAGATCGTGCCGCTGCCGGTCGGTGGGGAGAGTTGATCGCTGATGGGATGTCGTGCCCGCCCGGTTGCGGCGTGAGCACTGCTTCATTAGGTCGCTGATGGTTCTCCCGCTGGCTACTGGCCGTGTTCGGTGTCGGAGACGGGAGATGCGTTGCTGTTCGTTGGAGATGACTGGGCCGAGGACCACCACGACGTCGAGTTGATGGAC
>JAEVHO010000500.1 GCA_016802835.1 Micromonospora sp. ATA32
ACTCAGTAGGTGGTTCGATCCGGCGGCCGGTGGTCCCGTGGTGCCCGCCTCGCGGGCGCCCAGCGAGGCGGTGGGGGACGCACCAGGCGACGGGGCCTGACCACCGGACATCCCGACCCACCCCGCGGCGGTTCGCCGCGACGGTGCCGGGCAGCACAGCAGAGGGGAGTGGCAGCGGTGACGCTGACCATCGGAGTCGACGTGGGTGGCACGAAGGTGGCCGGCGTGTCGTCGACGACACCGGCAAGGTTCTCGTGCAGGTCCGACGGGACACCCCCGCCGACGACGTCGCGAAGACCCGCGACGTCATCATCGAGGTGGTCACCGAACTGACCGCCGGCCGCAGCATCGATGCGGTCGGCATCGGCGCGGCGGGCTGGATCGACGCGAGCCGCTCCACCGTGCTCTTCGCCCCCAACCTGGCCTGGCGGGACGAGCCGCTGCGCGAGTACGTCAGCACCGCCGTCGGGCTGCCGGTGATCGTGGAGAACGACGGCAACGTCGCCGCCTGGGCGGAGTTCCGGCACGGCGCGGCCCGGGACGCCGACGATTCGATGGTCATGTTCACCATCGGCACCGGCGTCGGCGGCGGCATCGTGCTCGGCGGCCAGCTGGTCCGGGGCGCCAACGGCATCGCCGCCGAGCTGGGTCACATGCTCACCGTCCCGGACGGCCACCAGTGCGGTTGCGGACGGCTCGGCTGCATCGAGCAGTACGCCAGCGGCAGCGCGCTGGTCCGGTTCGCCCGCGCCGCCGCGCGCCAGGAGCCGCACCGCGCGGTCGCGCTGCTGGAGCTGGCCGGTGGCGAGGCCGAGGCGGTCACCGGCCCGATGGTGACCGCCGCCGCGCAGGGCGGCGACCCGATCTCCGCCGAGGCGTTCGCCCAGGTCGGCCGCTGGCTCGGCACCAGCCTCGCCGACATGGCCCAGATCCTCGACCCGCAGGTCCTGGTCGTCGGCGGCGGTGTGATCGACGCCGGTGACCTGCTGCTCGGCCCGACCCGCCGGTCCTACACCGAGGCGCTCGCCCAGCGCAGCCGGCTGCCGGTCGCCGAGATCCGCCCGGCCGAGCTGGGCAACGCCGCCGGCGTCATCGGCGCGGCGGACCTGGCCCGCCGGATCTGAGGCGGGACGGGTGACCCATGGTCCGGGCGTGCCGCTGCGCGTCGTGTCGTACAACATCCACAGCCAGCGCGACGACACCGCCGCACTGGCGGCGGTGGTCCGGGAGGCCGCGCCCGACGTGGTGATCGTGCAGGAGGCGCCCCGGCGCTTCCGGTGGCGGCAGAAGTCGGCCGCGCTGGCCGAGTCGTTCGGCCTGGTCGTCGCCGCCGGCGGGCTGCCCTCGCTGGGCAACCTGCTGCTGACCAGCCTGCGGGTCCGGGTGCTCGACACCCGGTGCCAGCGCTTTCCGCTGACCCCGGGCCGGCACCTGAGGGGGGCCGCGTTCGCCGACTGCGCGGTCGGCGGCGCCCGGTTCACGCTGGCCGGCTCGCACCTGTCCACCGACCCGCTGGAGCGTCCCGCCCAGGCGGCGGCGTTCAAGCGGGAGCTGGCCGCCGCCGAGCTGCCGGTGGTGGCCGGCGCGGACCTCAACGAGGGACCGGACGGCGCGGCCTGGCGGACCGTCGGCGACGGGTTGACCGACACCGCCGTGGCGGCCGACCGCGCGGACCGGCACACCTACTCCTCCGCCAATCCCCGCCGGCGGATCGACGCCGTCTTCGTCGACCCCCGGATCAGCGTGGTCGGGTACGACGTGGTGGACACGTCGCAGACCCGCCGGGCCAGCGACCACTTCCCGGTCCTGGTCGACCTGCTCCTGCCGGTCGTCGACTGAGGCGCCCGTCGGCACCTTCCACGCCGGGGCTGGACAACGGCTGGAGTTGTGGAGAGGATTTCGCAGCGACCCGGCACCCGTGCCGCACAAAGGAGATCTCCGGTGTCCCCCTCCACCGAGCACGGCCGGCCCGAGCCGGAACCGACGACGCTCGCCCTGAACCGGGACGGCCGCCCGGTCTCCGACCGCGGCGAGACCGTCTGCGTCATCGGCGCCGGGGCCAGCGGCCTGACCGCGGTGAAGAACCTCCGCGAGTACGGCTTCGGCGTGGACTGCTACGAGCGCGAGACCGGGGTGGGTGGCGCCTGGAACTGGCGGCACGACCGCAGCCCCGTCTACGCCAGCACCCACCTGATCTCGTCGCGGCCGTTCACCCAGTTCCCCGACTTCCCGATGCCGGACTCCTGGCCGGACTACCCGCATCACAGCCAGCTGCTGTCCTATTTCGAGCGGTACGCCGACCACTTCGACCTGCGGCCGCACATCTGGTTCGGCACCGAGGTGGTCCGGGTCGATCCGGTCGAGGGGGACCGCTGGGACGTGACGACCCGCAGCACCGGCGGGTACGGTCCGGAACGCACCTCGCGCTACGCCGCCGTGATGGTCGCCAACGGCCACAACTGGTCGCCGAAGCTGCCCCGCTACGAGGGGCTGGAGGCGTTCCGGGGCGAGATCATGCACGCCTCGTCCTACAAGGACCCCGCGCAGTTGCGCGGCAAGCGGGTGCTGGTTGTCGGTGCCGGCAACACCGGCTGCGACATCGCCGTGGAGGCCGCCCAGCAGGCGTCCCAGTGCTGGCACTCCACCCGCCGCGGCTACTGGTACGCCCCGAAGTACGTCCTCGGCCGCCCCGCCGACCAGGTCAACGACAGGCTGCTGGCGCTGCGCGTGCCGCTGCGGGTCCGGCAGTGGCTCTACCACTGGACGCTGCGGCTGACCGTCGGCGACCTGACCCGCTTCGGCCTGCCGAAGCCGGACCACCGGGTCTACGAGACCCACCCGATCGCCAACAGCCAGCTGGTCTACTACGTCGGCCACGGCGAGATCACCCCGGTGCCGGATGTCGCCCGCTTCCACGCCAAGTCGGTGCAGCTCTCCGACGGCCGGGAGATCGAGCCGGAGCTGGTCGTCTTCGCCACCGGTTACCTGCCGCGGTTCGAGTTCCTCGCCCCGACGGTGCTCGGCGACCCCGAGGCCTCGGGTCGGCCCCGGCTCTGGCTCAACGCCTTCGCGCCGGGGCACCCGACGCTGGCGGTGGCCGGCCTGGTGCAGCCCGACTCCGGCGTCTTCACCCTGTCGCACTGGCAGACCGTGCTCTTCGCCCGGCTGCTGCGGCTGCGGCAGACCCGGCCCGACCGGGCCGCCGCGTTCGCCGAGAAGGTGCGCGCCGGTGCCGGGGAGCGGTACTCGGGCAAGGTCAAGGACAGCAGCCGGCACTGGTTCGAGGTGGCCCACGCCGACTACCTGCGCGCGGTACAGCGCGCCCTGGACGAGCTGGGTGGTGACCGGTGAGCGCGAGGAGTGCAGCGAAGCGGAGCCCCGCAGTCGCGAACGAAGGATGGATCAAGTGAGTCGGGATGCCGAGCGGCTGCGGATCATGCGGGCGCGGGATTGGGCCCGCCCGGTACGCCCGGCCCGCCGCGAGGTGCTCAGCGCGGTGCCCGAGCTGGAGGAGGGGCGTCCACCGCTGCTCTTCGTGCCCGGCTTCGGGCACGGCGCCTGGGCGTTCGCCGAGCACTGGCTGGAGCACGCCGCGTCCCGCGGCTTTCCGGCGTACGCGCTGAGCCTGCGCGGGCACGGCGGCAGCGAGCCGGCGCCGAAGGCGACGCTCCGGGCGTACGCCCTGCGTGGTCCAGGT
>JAEVHO010000501.1 GCA_016802835.1 Micromonospora sp. ATA32
GGTCCGCGGGCCGGCGATGGGCGGGGCGGGGACGGCCCGCGGCGGGGTGAGCCGGGAGGTCGGCACCACCCGGGCGACACCGACCACGATCGGCGGGGCGAGCAGGTCCACCAGATGCGCGGGGAGGCCGGGCGCCGGCCACCGGCCGTCGTCGACCGACCAGTACGCGGTGCCGGGGCTGTCGACCACCTCTTCCCCGGTCGGCGGTTGGTCACCGGTCGGACTGCGGTGCTTGGCCATCAGAAACTGCCTCCGGAGCTGCGGGGATGCGGCCCTGCGGGTCGCTGCGGCGGACATGGGTGAAACGAGTCCGCCCGGTGCCCGGTGACGCGCCCGGGACGCGAAGGGCTCCCCGCGGTGTTCGCCGGGGAGCCCCTGCCGCCTGCCGCGGGGTCAGTCGAAGATGGGACCGATCTCGCGGGTGCGCTTCAGCTCGTAGAAGCCGGGGGTGCCGGCGACCAGCAGGACGCCGTCCCAGAGCCGGCCGGCGGCCTCGCCCTTCGGCGCGGGGGGTGATCACCGGGCCGAAGAAGGCGACCTGGCGGCCGTCCGGCCCCGGGGCGTGGATCACCGGCGTGCCGACGTCCGTGCCGACCGGGCGCATCCCGGCCTCGTGGCTGGCCCGCAGCGCCTCGTCGTACCCGGTCGAGTCGGCGGCCCCGGCCAGCGCCGGGTCCAGGCCGGCATCGGTCAGCGCGGCGCGGAACAGCTCCGGGCCGAGCTGCTCCTTGCCCAGGTGGATCCGGGTGCCCAGCGCGGTGTAGAGCTTGCGGACCGCGTCCGGGCCGTGCTGCTGCTCCACGGCGATGCAGACCCGCACCGGACCCCAGCCGGTCTTCATCAGTTCCTGGTACTGCTCGGGCAGGTCCCGGCCCTCGTTGAGCACGGACAGACTCATCACGTGGAAGCGGATGTCCACTTCCCGGACCTGTTCCACCTCGAGCAGCCAGCGGGAGGTGATCCAGGCCCACGGGCAGATCGGGTCGAACCACATGTCAACGGCGACACGTTCGGACACGGTGAGGTCCCTTCGAGACGGGTGCGCCGGCAACCCGGCGCCACTGCACCGATCCTCACCCTGGGCGGCATCGGCCGGCACCGGAATGAGAGCGTGACCTCGACCACCGCGAGGTGTCGGTTAATGGAAGACTCGGGTCGGGCCGGCCGGAACGAGCGGCCGATCGAGGCTGGCGCCGCCACGGCGCGGCGAGACTGGGATGGAGACAGACAGTGCCGGGAGTGCGCAACCTGACCCAGGTGGAGGCCACCGAGCGGGCCCGCCTGCTCGACGTCACCGGGTACGACATCAGGCTGAACCTGTCGACCGCCGTGCAGGCCGCCGCGGGTCGCACGTTCCGCTCGGTCACCGAGGTCCGGTTCCGCTGCACCGAGCCCGGGGCCAGCACCTTCATCGAGGTGGCCGCCGACTCGGTGCGCTCGGCCACGCTGAACGGCGCGCCCGTCGACCTGGCCGGCTGGTCTGCGGAGAAGGGCCTGACCCTGTCCGGTCTGGACGCCGAGAACACGCTGGTGGTCGACGCCGACTTCGGCTACTCGAACAGCGGCCAGGGCCTGCACCGCACGGTGGACCCGGTGGACGGCGAGACCTACCTGTACAGCCAGTTCGAGACGGCGGACGCGCAGAAGGTGTTCGCCTGCTTCGACCAGCCCGACCTGAAGAGCGTCTACACCTGGCACGCCACCGTCCCCGCGCACTGGCGGGTGGTCTCCAACATGCCGGTGGAGCGCGAGGAGCCGGCGGGCGAGGACCTCAAGACGGTCCACTTCGTGGAGTCGGCCCGGATGAGCACCTACATCACCGCGCTCTGCGCCGGGCCGTACCACGAGGTCAGGTACACCCACGACGGTATCGATCTGGGGTACTTCTGCCGCGCGAGCATGGCCGCCCATCTCGACGCCGACGACCTCAACCTGATCACCAAGCAGGGCTTCGACTTCTTCCACGAGCAGTTCGGCGTCCGCTACCCGCTGCCGAAGTACGACCAGCTCTGGGTGCCGGACTTCAACGCCGGCGCGATGGAGAACTTCGGCTGCGTCACGCACGCCGAGTCGCACTACCTGTTCCGCTCCCAGGTCACCGACTTCGAGTACGAGCAGCGGGCCAACACGATCCTGCACGAGCTGGCGCACATGTGGTTCGGTGACCTGGTCACCATGCGCTGGTGGAACGACCTGTGGCTCAACGAGTCGTTCGCCGAGTGGGCCAGCCACTGGTGCAACACCAACGCCACCCGGTTCACCGAGGCGTGGACGACCTTCCTGTCGATCCGCAAGAACTGGGGCTACCGGCAGGACCAGCTCTCCTCCACCCACCCGGTGTACTGCGAGATGCCGGACCTGGAGGCCGTCGAGGTCAACTTCGACGGCATCACGTACGCCAAGGGCGCCAGCGTGCTCAAGCAGCTCGTCGCGTACGTCGGCGAGGAGCCGTTCGTGGCCGGGCTGCGGGCGTACTTCGGCAAGCACGCGTGGGGCAACGCCACCTTCGACGACCTGCTCTCCGAGCTGGAGGCGGCCTCCGGCCGGGAGCTGCGCAAGTTCGCCGCGCAGTGGCTCGAGACCGCGCAGGTCAACACGCTGCGGCCGGAGGTGACGATCGGCGCGGACGGCACATACGAGCGGGTGGTGGTCCGGCAGGAGGCGCCCTCCGGGCATCCGACGCTGCGTACCCACCGGATCGGCGTGGGCCTCTACGACCTGACCGACGGCCGGCTGGTCCGCCGCGAGCGGGTCGAGGTGGACGTGACCGGCGAGCGCATCGAGATCTCCGCGCTGCACGGGACGCGGGCCGCGGACGTGCTGCTGCTCAACGACGACGACCTGACCTACGCCAAGCTGCGGCTCGACGAGCGCTCGATGGCGACCGTGGTGCAGCACATCGCCGGGTTCGACTCGTCGCTGGCCCGGGCGCTGTGCTGGACCGCCGCCTGGGACATGGTCCGGGACGCGGAGCTCTCCGCCCGGAACTACGTGGCGCTGGTGCTGGCCGGGCTGCCCGCCGAGACCGACATCAACCTGGTCACCGCGACCGTGCGGCAGGCGACCAGCTCGCTCACCCTCTACGTCGACCCGGCCTGGGCGCCGACCGGCTGGGCGGAGCTGGCCCGGACGGCGAAGGCCGCCCTGCTGGCCGCCGAGCCGGGCAGCGGCTTCCAGCTCGCCTGGGCCCGGGCGTACGCCTCGGCGGCGCGGTCCGACGAGGACCTGGCCACGCTGCGCGGCTGGCTCGACGGCGTGGAGGTGCCGGCGGGGCTGACCATCGACACCGAGCTGCGCTGGTCGCTGCTGCATTCGCTGGTCGCCAACGGTGCGGCCGGCACCGGGCAGATCGAGGCGGAGCTGGCCGGGGACCGGACCGCCAGCGGCGAGCGGGAGGCGGCGTACGCGCACGCGCTGGTCCCGACCGCGGCGAACAAGGCGGCGGTCTGGGCCGAGCTGACCGGGCCGGAGGCGCTGCCGAACTGGCGCAACCGGGCGCTGCTGCAGGGCTTCGCCCACCCGGCTCAGGTCGAGCTGCTCACGCCGTACCGGGAGAAGTACTTCGCCGCGGTGGACCAGGTGTGGGCGCAGCGGGACAGCGAGCCGGCCCAGGAGTTCGCGCAGCTGGCGTACCCGACGTACCTGGTCGACGACGACACGGTGGCCGCCACCGACGCCTGGCTGGCCG
>JAEVHO010000502.1 GCA_016802835.1 Micromonospora sp. ATA32
TCATAGCTTGACCACGTGAGCAACCGACCCCTGGCCGCCCTTGGTCGTGCCGTTCCCCTCCTGCGCGCCGGGCTGATCGCCGGCATCGTGGTCGCCGCCCGCGGCGTACCCGTTGGCCGCCGTCACCGGCATCGGGGCCAAGGCCACCGCGCACGCCGTGGAGCGAGGTCCGGCTCGTCCCCGGTGCCCGACGGCGCCCCGGCCAGTTGCCCACGCATGTCCGAGATCCTGCCGGGAAGCCGCCGTGCGGGACAGCGGATCCCGGCGTGGGCCGCGTCACCACTCCCGCCCGTTTATGAATTCTTCTCATTTCCGAATCGGAAATGTCATAGCTTGACCACGTGAGCAACCGACCCCTGGCCGCCCTTGGTCGTGCCGTTCCCCTCCTGCGCGCCGGGCTGATCGCCGGCATCGTGGTCGCCGCCGCGCGTACCCGTTGGCCGCCGTCACCGGCATCGGGGCCAAGGCCACCGCGCACGCCGTGGAGCAGAAGACCACCATCCTGAGGAAGTCGCTGCCGGCCGAGACCTCGTACCTCTACGCCGCCGACGGCCGGACCCTGCTGACCATGTTCTACGAGGAGTACCGGCAGTACACGAAGCTGTCGGACATGTCCCCGAACATCCAGCAGGCCATCGTGGCCGCCGAGGACTCGCGCTTCTACCAGCACCACGGCGTCGACCCGAAGGGCGTGGCCCGCGCCTTCGTGGCCAACGCCAAGTCCAGCGGGGTCTCCCAGGGCGCGTCCACGCTGACCATGCAGTACGTCCGGATGGCCCTGCGGGACAGCGCGAGCACCCCGAAGGAGGTCCAGGAGGCCACCCAGCAGACCAGCCTGCGCAAGGTCAAGGAAATGCGGATGGCGCTGGACCTGGAGAAGGAGCTGAGCAAGGAGGAGATCCTCGAGCGCTACCTCAACTCGGCGTACTTCGGGCACCGGGCGTACGGCATCTACGCCGCCTCCCAGATCTTCTTCTCCAAGACGCCGGCCACCCTCAGCCCGGTCGAGGCGGCCACCCTCGCCGGCCTGGTCAAGTCCCCCTCCGAGTACGACCCGGTCACCTCGGACCAGAAGGACGCCTTCGGGCGGCGCAACTACGTGCTGGACAAGATGGCCTACCTCGGCTACCTCTCCCCGAACGCCGCGTCGGCGGGCAAGGGACAACCGATCCAGCTCAACCTGACCAACCCGCCCAACGACTGCGCCTCCGTGCCGAAGGAGTACGCCAGCTGGGGCTTCGCGTGCGACTACCTGAAGAACTGGTGGAGCACGCAGCCGGCGTTCGGCGCCAACCGCCTGGAACGGATGGACAACCTGCGCCGGGGCGGCTACCGGATCGTGCTCAGCCTCGACCCGAAGATCCAGACGGCGGCCGAGAACAACGTCGGGGCGAAGGACAGCGTCGGCAGCCCGTTCGCCAACGGCATCGTGGTCTCCGAACCGGGCACCGGCCGGGTGAAGGCGATGGCGGTGAACCGGAACTACTCGCTGGACCTCAGCGAGAACGGGCCGAGTTCCAACCCGGAGGCCAGCCCGAAGACCAAGGCGAACTACCCGAACACCGTCGCCCCGCTGCTCGGCGGCGGCACCCTCCCCGGATATCAGGCCGGGTCGACGTTCAAGATGTTCCCGATGCTGGCCGCGCTCAACTCCGGCATGACCCTCTCCACCGCGATCGACTCGCCGTACAGGTACCAGTCGGCCATCTACAACGGCTGGGCGCCGTCGAACGCCAGCGCCGCGATGACCGGGCGACAGACCATGTGGTCCGGCTTCGGCAAGTCGGTGAACACCTACTTCGTGCAGCTGGAGGAGCGGGTCGGCGCAGACCAGGCGGTCCGGCTGGCCGAGCAGCTCGGGCTGCGCTGGCGTACGGACGTCGACCGGGAGCAGGCCTCCCCGGGCAACGCCAAGAAGTGGGGCGCGTTCACCCTCGGCGTCTCCGACGCCACCCCGCTGGAGATGTCGAACGCGTACGCCGCGGTCGCCGCCGACGGCCGGTACTGCGAGTCGATGCCGGTGACGGCGATCATGAACCGGGACCTCACCCCGGCCACGTACACAACTCCCAGTGGGATCCAGCGCGAGGTGGCCAAGCCGCGCTGCCGGCAGGTGGTGACCGCGGACGCCGCCCGGGCCGCCACCGACGCCGCCCGCTGCCCGACCGGCGACACCCCGGCGAAGGGCGGCTGCGGCGGCTGGTCGACCGCGGACAGCGTCCGGGGCACGGTCGGCCGCCCGGTGGCCGGCAAGACCGGTACCACGGACAGCACCCGGTCCGCCTGGTTCGTCGCCTACACCCCGGAGCTGGCCGCGGCGAGCTTCATCGCCGACCCGGACAACCCGTTCAACGCGGTGGGTGACGGCCAGTCGCAGGTCCCGGTGAACGCGGTGGCACAGACCCTCCGGGACGCTCTCAAGGGCCAACCCACCCGCCAGTTCACCCCGCCATCGGACCGGATCGTCGGCTGACGGTGCACGGAGGTCGGCGGCGACA
This sequence comes from Micromonospora sp. ATA32, assembly GCA_016802835.1. Classification (GTDB taxonomy): domain Bacteria; phylum Actinomycetota; class Actinomycetes; order Mycobacteriales; family Micromonosporaceae; genus Micromonospora. The sequence goes on from JAEVHO010000502.1 coordinate 2,499, forward strand.
GCCGATCGGCTGACGGTCAGCCGAGGTCTTGCTGCGACAGCGGGTCGGCTGGCCGTCAGCCGAGGTCGGCGGCGACGAAGGACCAGACTTCGAGGTCGACCCGGGCGCCGCGGACGAAGCCGGCGTTGCGCAGCAGCCCCTCGTAGCTGAAGCCGGCCTTCTCCGCGACCCGCCGGGACGCCGTGTTGCCCGGCGCGACCCGCAACTCGACCCGGTGGAAGCCGTGCTCCAGGATCAGCGCGATGGCGAGCGCGTCCACCGCCTCGGCGGCCAGGCCGAAGCCCCGCGCGTGCGGCGCGACGGCGTAGGAGACCTCGGTGAGCCGGGCACCCCAGTCGGTGCGCCGGGTCCACAGGCAGCCGACCACCCGGTCGTCCTCCCGCCGGACCACCGCGTAGTGGTCGCCGTCGCCGCTGTCCCGGCGCTGCCGGGCCAGATCGGTGCACCAGGCGCGCCCGTCGATCTGGCCGGCCGAATCCGCCAGCGGCAGCCAGCGCTGCGTCTGCCGGTCGGCGAAGACTTCGTCGACCTCCTTCGCGTCCGCCGCCGCCAGCGCCCGGACCTCGGTGCGTGGGGTGGAGACGGTCAGCGCGGGGAAGCGGCGTACCGCCACCTGTCCGATCACGCCGGGGCCCCGAGGCCCTCGGGCGCGGCGGCGGTCGCCGCCGTCACCAGCCGCGCGGCGATTTCCGGGTGCGCGGCCCAGTGCAGGCCGAGCTGCGAGGCGTGCACGCCCCGCCAGACGAAACCCTCCGGGCTGCCGCCGTCCCAGCTCCAGGCCGGCGCCTGCCCGGCCCGGGGGGTGAGCACCGAGCGGTGCGCCTTCCAGCCGACCACGACCGAGCCGGCCGGGCCCAGCACGCTGTCGCTCTGGGCGGTCGCCTCGCGATAGCCGACCACCAGGCCGTCGCGGGTGGTCCCGACCGCGTCGAGCACCCCGCACATCGGCAGCCCGTCCAGCTCCCGGGCCAGCCAGAGCAGGCCGGCGCCCTCGGCGATCACCGGGCGGCCCATCCGGGCCAGCTCGGCCACCGCGATGCAGAGCCGGCGGTTGGCGGACAACTGCTCGGCGTACGACTCGGGGAGCGCGCCCCCGACGACCAACGCCCGGGTGCCGGCCGGCAGCGCCTCGTCGCGCAGCGGGTCGACCGTGACCACCTCGGCGCCGGCGGCCCGG
>JAEVHO010000503.1 GCA_016802835.1 Micromonospora sp. ATA32
CCGGGCCCCAGGTCGCCCCGCAGCTCCCCCAGATCCGATGACCGTCACGACCGTCCTTCCCCGACCGGTCGCCGGGCCACCCGTGCGGGCGGCCCGGCAGATCGACCAGCGGCGTACAGGCCCGACAGAGGCGACACATCCCCGCCTGTACGATGGCCCGTCGTGGCTGTGCCGGTGGTAGACCCCTCGCTGAACTCCGTGCCCGAATCCGTCGCGGTCGAGCCCGTCGTGGCCGAGCCCGCCGGGTCGACCCGGTGGGCCCGACGACGGCCGACCCGCGCCGACGTACTGGCCATCGGAGCCTATGCGTTGCTCGGTGTCCTCGTGTGCCTGAATTACTGGGTGGACGTCCAGCACCGGGTGTCCTCGCACCTGCCCACCGACCACAGCTGGTTCGAGTGGCTCTTCTCGCACGGCGCCTACTCGGTGCGCCACCTGGAGAACCCGCTGTTCACCGCGCGACAGAACGCCCCCGACGGGGTGAACATGATGGCGAACACCTCGCTGCTCGGGGTCACCCTGCCGCTGTCGCCGATCACCATGCTCCTCGGACCCCAGGTCACGTACGCCCTCTATCTCGGCGCGGCGCTGTCGGCGACCGCCGGCACCTCGTACTGGATGCTCTCCCGGCACCTGGTGCGGTCCCGGGCGGGCGCCTTCGTCGGCGGCGCGTTCCTCGGCTTCGCCCCCGGGGTCATCCACCACGCCAACGGGCAGCCGAACTTCGTCTCGAATTTCCTGCTCCCGCTGATCGTGGTGCGGGTGCTGCGGCTCGGCGAGCCGGGCCGGTGGCGACGCAACGGCATCGCGCTCGGGCTGCTGGTGGCGTACCAGATCTTCATCAACGAGGAGATGCTGCTGCTCACCGCGCTGGCCTGCCTGGTGGTGGTCGCCGCGTACGTGGCGCAGCGGCCGGCGGCGGCGCGGGCGATCCGGTCCACCGCCGGGGCGACCACCGGGGCGACCGCCACCCGCAGCCCGACCCGTTCGGCGCACTCCGGCGCGCTCCGATCGTCCCGCAGCCACGTAACTCCGGCCCAGCCGACCAGCAGCAGCACGAGGGCGGCGCTGAGCAGCACCACCGGGGAGCGACGGGCGAGGTACCGCACCGGCGTGGAAGGATCACGCACCACTGCCGGTCACCTCCTCGTCGTCACCCGTCGGCACATCCCGGCCGCAGGTCCCGCGTGTCGCGGGCGACGGCACACCCTGGCCATCGGCACCGCACGCTTCTGCGGTGCACACCCTGCCAAGGTTTTCCGCCGCCGGCAAACCCCTGATCGACGAGCTGTTATCCGGGGGCGTTGCCGGCTCGACCCATTGCGTACGCGGCCCCGACCGCCCTAGGGTGGCGCGATCGTGCCGCTTACTCATCGGTAGGAGCAGCGTGGACAACTCCAGAACCACCTCTCGCCACGTGCTGTTCCTGAACTGGCGCGACACGAGCAACCCGGAGGGCGGCGGCTCGGAGGTCTACATCGAGCGGATCGCCGCCGAGCTGGTCGCGGCGGGCCACCAGGTGACGCTGCTCTGCGCGGCGCACGAACAGGCAGGCGCGGCCGGCACCACCGCGGACGGGGTACGGGTGCTGCGCCGCGGCTCCCGGCACACCGTGTACGCCCGGGCCGCGCTGACCTGCGTGGCCGGGCGGCTCGGCCTGGGCCCGCTGAGCCGGCGCGGCCTCGGCCGGCCGGACCTGGTCGTCGACGTCTGCAACGGCGTCCCGTTCTTCGCCCCGCTCTACGCCGGCCGGCCAGTGCTCGCCCTGGTGCACCATGTGCACCGGGAGCAGTGGCCGGTGGTCTTCGGCCCGTGGATGGCCCGGTTCGGCTGGTGGATCGAGTCCTGGCTGGCGGTCCGGCTCTACCGCCGCTGCCGGTACGTCACCGTCTCCCAGGCCAGCCGGGCGGAGCTGGCCGAGCTCGGGGTGGCCGCGGAGCGGATCGACGTGGTGCCGAACGGCAGCCCGCCGGTGACCGGTATGCCGCTGCCCCGCACCACGCACCCGTCGCTGCTGGTGCTCGGCGGCTGGTCCCGCACAAGCGGGTGGAGATCGCCCTGCGCACGGTGGCCGAGCTGCTCGGGGAGCTGCCCGACCTGGAGCTGGTGGTGGCCGGTCAGGGCTGGTGGGAGCAGCCACTGCGGCAGCTCAGCGTCGAGCTGGGGATCTCCGACCACGTCCGGTTCACCGGGTTCATCAGCGAGGAGGAGAAGCACGCGGTGTTCTCCTCGGCCTGGGTCGCGCTCACCCCGTCGCTCAAGGAGGGCTGGGGCCTGACGATCGTCGAGGCTGCCGCCCGGAGCACCCCCACGGTCGCCTTCCGATACGCGGGCGGCGTCGCCGAGGCGATGGTCGACACCGAGACCGGCCTGCTCGTCGACGACGAGCGGGAGTTCACCGACCAGGTACGCGAACTGCTCGCCGACGACGTGCGCCGCAAGGCGATGGGTGAGGCGGCGCTCGCGCACGCGTCCCGGTTCACCTGGACCGCGACGGGTGCCCGCTTCGCCCAGCTGGTCGCCCAGATCGCCCGGGGCGGCGCCGGCCGCTGACCGGTCGGCGGCCGCCGACCCCTGGCGGTCGGCTCTCTCCGGGGTGCTGACCCGGCCGATGCGCTGGTCGGGAGGGACAGACAGACGGAGCCGGGGTGCCCGCCTCAGCGGACACCCCGGCTCGTTGTCGTCAGCGCGTGCCGTACACGATGTCGGCGCCCTGCTCACTCACCTTGGTGTTGGCAGCTTCCTTGGCGGACGGGCTGAGCGCGTCCTTCAGACCGACACTGCCGAGCAGGCCGAGAACGACCCCGAGCAGGCCGACGGCCACGAACGCGGGCAGGTTCCTCATCCACCTTCTCCTTCCGCGGGACTCGCGTGCCGGGACGCTACCACGCGTCGTCGTGCCCGCGCAGCGCCCGAAAAACCGATGACCACCACCACCGTTCCGGCGATCATGTGGGCCATCCCCACCACCCCGGGACGCGACGGACCGGCCGGCGGCGACCAGCCGGGGTTCTCGTAGAGGGTCAGTTCCGGGCCGGCGTGGACGAGTCGGAGGCCGGCCAGGCTGCTCGTCGGCGGGGGCGGGCCGGCGCCCGCTGCACCAGCACCCAGCGCGGGCCGGCGGCGGTCAGCGGCGTACCGGCGGCGAGCAGCTCCCGCACCCGGGCCACGCGCGGGTCCTCACCCGCCACGGCCAGGTCACCGACCCGCAGTGTGTCGTCGATCAGCACCGGCGCGGCAAGGTACCGGGGCGCCGGATCGATCACCACCTGCCCGCGGTTCCAGCCGTACCGCTGGTATTCCTGGAAGGGCAGGGAGATCACCTCGCCGGGCCGGTCGTTCACCTGCCGGGCGACCGCGGCCCAGTCCGCCGGCCAGCTGACCGGGCGCAGCCGACCGATCGCCCCGAACGCCAGGTCGGGCAGGATCGCCACCGGCAGCAGCGCCGCGCCGACCAGCAGCACCCGACCGGTGTACGCGTCGAAGCGCTCCGCCAGCCGGTCGGCCAGCCGCTCCGCGCCGAGCGCGCCCGCCAGCGCCAGCGCCAGCGCGTACCCGACGAGCAGCTTCTGACCGTCCCGGACCAGCCCGGCGCGGCACCGTGGCGATCAGCCAGCCGAGCAGGCGCACACCGCCGGGCAACGCGCCGAGCGCCGCCGCCAGCCACGA
>JAEVHO010000504.1 GCA_016802835.1 Micromonospora sp. ATA32
GGACCTGCCTCTCACCGTCGAGATCGAACTGTGGAAGGGGCGGGCCCACCGGCCCGCCCCGCACCGGCGGACCCACCCCGGCACCTGCCACCGCAGCCTTCAATCAGCAGTACGCCAGCAGGGCCAGTTGAGCAGTCCGGAAAGCGAGCATCTTTCGTTACTCAGCCGATCCGCGACCTCACTCATCGTGCATCGAGCTGCGCCCTTTGCGCAACTCCCGATTCGGGACAATGTCATTGCGATGTTCGTCCTCTTCCGGAACACTGACGCCCATGACTGGAAGTCCGACTGTCCGTAGGCGGCGCCTGGCCGCAGCGCTGCGTCGCCTGCGCGAGCAGACCGGGATGACCGCCGACCAGGCCGCCAAAGAGATCGGCATCTCGAAGTCCGCCCTGAGCCGGATCGAGAACGCCCAGGTGTCCGTGATGCCGCCGGTCGCCCGCGGCCTCCTTGAGCTGTACGGCGTCGAGGGCGACGAAGTGGACGCGCTCGTCCAGGTCGCCCGGGACGCGCGCAAGCGCGGCTGGTGGCAGGCGTACGACGACGTCCTGCCGGACTGGTTCGAGGTCTACGTTGGACTGGAGGCTGAGGCATCGGAGATCCGCGCCTTCCAGCCGCAACTAATCCCGGGTCTGCTCCAGACAGCCGAGTACGCCCGCGCCGTCATCCGTGCCGAGCATCCGGACGCCCCCAGCGAGGAGGTCGATCGGCGGGTGGAGTTGCGCATGCGCCGACAGGGTGCCGACACTCCCCCCAAGCTCTGGGTGGTGCTGGACGAGGCGACCCTGCGGCGGCCGGTCGGCGGTGCCGCGGCGTTCCAGGCACAGTTGCGGCGGGTGGCCGAGGAGGCGGAACGGCCTGGCCGCACCATTCAGATCCTGACCGTCGGCGCGCGAATACGGGTCGATGGGCAGCGCATTCAGCCTGCTGACCTTCCCCGAGCCGGCCGATCCAGGGGTCGTCTACGTCGAAACCCGCGCGGGTAGCCTCTATCTCGAAGGCCAACAGGTCAGGGAGTACAGCCGCGTCTTCGAGCACCTGGTCGCCACGGCGGCCAGCGCCCGGGAGTCGCGCGACCTGATCCAGGGGGCGATCAGCGAGCTATGAGAGGACGGCGCGGGTGGAAGAGGTCAACCAGGCCCCGGTGACCTGGCGCAAGAGCACCCGCAGCAACGGATCCGGCGACTGCGTCGAAGTCGCCGACAACCTGTCGGGCAGGGTCGGGCTGCGAGACAGCAAGGACCCGAACGGCCCGGTCATCGCCTACGACGCGAGGGCATGGGCGCTCTTCGTCTCGAGCGTCAAACACGGGACGTTGACGAGCTGAGCGTCAACCCCTGAGGGCGCGACGAGGGCCGCGCCCTCAGGGAGGCTCGACCGAAAAACCTGATCCAGCATGTCGCAGAGGAGCATTCCCTGACCGGTGCCGACTGGCGCGAGTCGACCGCAGCAACAACGGCGGTAACTGGCTCGAGCTCGCCGACAGCCTCCCCGGCATCGTCGGGCTGCGCGACAGCAAGGACCCGACAGGCCCGGTGCTGACCTTCAACCCGAGGGTCTGGGCCACATTCGTCCAGGCCGTCAAGGCCGACGTACTCAGCCACTGATCAACAGTTCGCCGCCTCCGCCCCGGAGGTGGCGTGCTGACCGTGATCCATCAAACATCCTCAATTGCCGATGAGCGGTTGCGTCGGGAGTGGTCGACGACCGTGCGCTGGCATGCCGACGGATCGACGAAGACGGACGGTTCTCGGGGCATTCCCCTAACTGAGGTTCGCTACCGCCACCGTCGTTTCGACGCGGTGGTTGACGCCTCCGCACGCTGCTACTCGACGCAACCCGAGTTCGTGACGGGCGACCTCAACCGGCCGAATCGGTCGTCAGCGCTCCGCGTGTCATGCAAGCGCCGGCGAACCGGACAGGGCTGTCGTTCACTGCCCGAGAGGGCGGTAGCGGAGGTGTACGACGCCGTTTCGGAATCGGCGCTCATCGAGGAGCTCAAGGTCGGCGCGCATGCCGGTCGGCAGCCCTGGCTTGCCCCCGCCGACGACAACGGGCCAGATGAACAGCTGGCACTCGTCGACCAGCCCGGCCTTGAAAGCCTGCGTCGCGAGGTTGGCACCTCCTACGGTGAGATCGCTGCTGGCCGTGGCCTTCAGTTGGTGTACCGCGGCGGGGTCGAAATGGCGTTCGAGTCGGGTGTCGGCGGTTGACACCGCGGCGAGGGTCGTGGAGTAGACGACTTTGTTCGGCGCCTGCCAGGCGGTCGCGAAGTCGGCCATGAGGTCGGACTGCGCGGCCAGAGCGGCGTCGGTCTCCCAGACGGCCATCGATTCGTACAGGCGCCGCCCGTAGAGGAACGTGTCGACGGATCGCAGGAGGTCGGTGGTGAACGCGAATACCTCGTCGTCGGGTGGGAACCAGTTGAAGGCGCCGCGTTCGTCCTCGATGTAGCCGTCAAGCGACAGGTTGGTCACGTAAATCAGCTTGGCCATGCCTCTACCTCTCGGTGATCAGCCGCAAGTGCCTGGATATTCATCAGCGTGGCGTCCAGTTTGGTGAATGCCTGGAGCCAACCCTCCTCGCTGGGGTGCGCCAGGTGTCCGGGGAGCCACTGGCGGATCTCGAGTCGTGTCCGTCCGTCGGCCTCGTCGTGGAACTCGATCCGGAGCCTGGTCTCGAACGGCTGAATGCCCTCCTGCAGCCGGCCTCTGACGTGCATGACGCCTTCGAGTAGTTCGCCGTCGGCGACGTCGGTGAGGTCGACGTGGATGTGCACGCGTAGGCCGGGGTCGGCTGCATTGACCTCCGTCCACCGTTGATAGCCGCCGGGGCGCACGTCGAACTCGATCTCGTCGCGCGGCAGTGAGTTGCCGGTCGGGCCCCACCAGGCCGCCAGGTGGTCGGGCTCGGTGAAGGCTCGGTAGACGAGCTCTCGCGGCGCGTCGAGCACGCGCGAGATGACCAGCTGCGGAGTTTCGGTGTTCATTCGAGTTCCCTGGGGTCGTCGGGTATCCGGTCCGTTGCCCGTCCGGCGGCCTGCACCGCGGCGAGGTGGGCATCGAGGCGGGTGAGGGACGAGTCCCAGAACCGCCGGTAGCGCTCGATCCAGTCGGCCGCCACGCGCAGCGGGGCGGCCTCGAGGTGGCTCGCGCGCCACTTGCCCGACCGTGACCGCGAGATGAGCGCGGTGCGCTCGAGCACTTTCAGGTGCCGTGACACCGCCGGCATCGAGATGGACAGAGGAGCGGTGAGCTCTGTGACCGTGGCGTCGCGTGCGGCCAGCTCGGCGAGGATTGCCCGTCGAGTTGGGTCGGCGAGCGCCGAGAACACCGCGCTGAGCTGATCGGTACCAGCCACCCGAAGTCCCCCTTCACTTAACGAACGTGTTAAGCGTATTGAAGCGCGAGTGATGTTGTCAACGGGATGCGTTCGCGGGCCGGCTCGGCCCCGCCACCAGCGCCGACGTACAGCCGAACAACCTGCGGCAAGGCGGTGTCCGCTTCTGCCGCCGATCGTGCGCGCCGACAACCTGCGGGCGTCTGGGCCTGGTGCGGGCAAGTGCGGACGCGGTGGCGAGACGTAGGCCGAGCCGGCGGGCTGTCGGCCGCCGAAGCTGCAGGTTCGGCGACCGGGGTCTAGCTCGGGCCGCGGCCAACGCA
>JAEVHO010000505.1 GCA_016802835.1 Micromonospora sp. ATA32
CAGCACATAGAAGATCGAACTCAGGATCAACCGGTCGTCGTACACCCGCGGGCGTCCCCCTTTACGCAGGTCACGCACCGGCATCAGCGGACCGAGGACAGCCCACATCGCGTCAGTCACGCTGGACGGATAGCATCTGCGGGCGTCATCCCCGCCACGATTGTTGTTGCACACACATCACGATCATGGCGGGGATGACTGCTGTGTCGAGCACCGACCATCGACGTGTCTCGCCGTAACCACCGGCAGTCAGCCGGTTACCCGACGGCCTCTGAGCCGCCCGGCGAGGCGCGCCCCGCGCCCGGCGTGCACCGCCACCGGGGCGACAGCGCCGCCGCGTGCCGCCCGGAACGCCTGCAGCGCGACGCCCTCGCGCCCAGTTCCGCGGGGCGGGGCGCGGCCCGAACCGCGGTCAGGAGTCGGACCAGCGCCGCCGGACCCGGCGGGGGGTCGACGACGGAACCGACGAGCAGCCGCTCGACGGTTTCCTGGTCCATCCGGTCCGCCTTCATCTCGTGTCCCTCAGCGCCACGCGACCCTGCGACGTCACATCGGTCGGGTGGTCACCCGACTGCGTACCGTGACGGCCCGTCCGGCCGTGGACCCGGCGCGCCCGGGCCGTGCCGCGCGGGATCGGACATCACGGCAGGACCCGGACGGGCCGGGGCCCCGCGAAAAATCGGATGAGGCGTTGACGGCCGGGACAGGGGAGGATGGGGGAATGAGGGTTCTCTTTCTCGGCGGTCCGTGGCACGACGAACGTCATGAGGTGACTCCCGGCCGGTCGGCCGCGGCGCTCCGCTCGTTGCCGATCCACTTCAACGTCCCGTTGGCGGCGGCAGAGAGCGACGAGGAGCTCCCGGCGCGTGGCCACGTCACCTACACCCGCCGGTATGCCCGGTCCAACGGCGAACGCCTCCCGGTCTACGTCGCGCCGGAATATCAGGGTCCGCCCCGGGCCTGACGCCGACCTGCCCCGGCCGTGGCCCCGCCGGCCCCGGCCGGGCTCGCACCCCGGTGGGACGGTTGCCGCCCGCAAACTGGACTTTCCGCGTCGGCAACCTTACAGTCCGTGATTATTGCTCGGTGGCGATGCCAGACTCCGGTCAGGAATCTCGACCGGGCAGGAGGCCACCATGTCGGAACGAACCGAGCGGACCGGCGGTGACGAGCGGTTCGACGCGGTCGGCGAGGAGTTTTCGTCGGCGGTCACCCGGGCGACATCCGTGCTGGAGGAGGAGCTGTCGGCCGGCATCGCCAGCGCCCGCCGGCTCCAGGAGAAGCTCACCGCCGACCGGCGGGTCGATCCGGCGGCCTTCGACGAGATGGTCGACCGGGTCCGCAAGGACACCCACTCCCTGATCGACATGGTCGTCGCCCAGGTGCCCGACGGTGGCACCGGGCGCGACCTGACCCACCGGTACGCGGCCGACGCGCACGACGTGCTGGACAGCCTGCTCGACCTCGCCCGGCTCGCACCGGAGCTCGCCAACGGTCTGATCGACCGGGTCGCCCGGCAGGCGTCTCCGACGGGCGCCGGGACGCCTGCGGACGCGGGCCGGGACAGCGGCGGTGGTCAGCAGCCCGGCGCGGGCGGGCAACCGGCCGACCGACGCTGACCTCGCCGATGCCCTCCATCGGCGTCGACCAGCCCGTCGACGAGCTGCTGGCGGCCTACCGGGCCCGCACGATGGACGCGCTCCTCGCCGAGCTGCCCACCGGCGGCCCCCGCTATCTCTACGACCTGGTCGCCGAATATCCCCGCCGCTCGGGCAAGGGGCTGCGGGCGGCGCTCTGCCTGGCCGCGTACCGGGCCTTCGGCGGTGGCGGCGAGGGCGCGGTGAACGTCGCCGCCACCGTGGAGCTGTTCCACAACGCCTTTCTCATCCACGACGACATCCAGGACGGCAGCGAGAGCCGCCGCGGCGCGCCCACCCTCTCCGCCGAGTACGGGGTCGGGGTGGCGCTCAACGTCGGCAACATGACCAACCTGCTCGCCCTGGACCGGCTGCTGGCGAACCGGGACGCGCTCGGCTCGGGAACGGCCTGGCGGCTGGTCGACGAGACCCGGCTGATGCTGCGCCACTCGCTGGAGGGCCAGGCGATCGAGATCGGCTGGATCCGGGACAACGTCTGCGATCTGACCGCCGACGACTACTACCGGATGTGTCTGAAGAAGACCTCCTGGTACACCTGCATCTATCCGTGCCGCACCGGGATCCTGGCGACAAGCGACGGCGCCCCCGGGGTGGACCGGCTCGACCGTTACGGCTGGTATCTCGGTGCGGCGTTCCAGATCCAGGACGACGTGCTCAACCTGGTCGGCGATTTCGCCGACTACGGCAAGGAGATCTCCGGCGATCTCTGGGAGGGCAAGCGGACGCTCATCCTCATCGACTTCCTGAGCCGGTGCACCCCGGCGGAGCGCGAACGCGCGGTGGCGTTCCTTGGCACACCCCGCGCGGAGCGGACCGTCGGGGAGGTGCGGTGGGTGCAGCGGCGGCTGCTCGCGTACGACAGCGTCGAGGCGGCGCGGGGGTGTGCCCAGCAGCTGGCCGACGCCGCCCGGGCCGAGGGGGAGGCGGCGCTGGGCGCCCGGGCGGAGTCGGAGGACGGCGCTTTCCTGCTCGCCCTGACCCGTTACGTCGTCGACCGCCGACGTTGAACCATTCCGGCCTCAGCCCATCGTCTTCCGGCCGTCGATCGCCTCGCGGAGGATGTCGGCGTGGCCGGCGTGCTGCGAGGTCTCGGCGATGAGGTGCAGCACCACCCGGCGGGTCGACCAGCACGCGCCGGGCTCGAACCAGGGCGCCTCGGGCAGGGGGTGCGAGGTGTCCAGGTCGAGCGTCGCGATCAGCTCGTCCGTCTCGGCGGCGACCCGGGCGAACTCGTCCAGCAGCCCGGCCAGGGTCTCGCCCGGCTGCATCCGGAACTGACCCACCCAGTCGATCGGCTCGGCCTGCATGGCCTCGGCGCCGCCGACCGCGAAGCGCATCCACCGCTGCTCGACGATGGCCACATGCTTGATCAGGCCACCGAGGCAGAGCTCGCTCACCGTGGTGCGCTGCGCAACCTGCTCGTCGGTGAGACCGTCGACGGTCTGCCGCAGGAGGCCGCGGTGCCGGCCGAGCGTGGCGAGCAGATCGGCCCGCTCTCCGGTCAGGACCTGCTCCGATGTGGTCATGTCGCCCGCCTTTCGTCGATGACAGCGAAGCTCAGGATAGGACCGCCCACCGACAGTTCCGGGGACGTCCGGACGTGCCGTCCGGCCGCCGTCGCCGGTCGGCCGGACCGGTGCCCGCGCCCAGCGGTTGCCGATCCGCCCGATCGGCGGTCAACTGGTCGACATGGGCGAGATCAAGGTGGGCACCTCATCCTGGGCCGATCAGATGCTGCTGCGCTCGGGCTGGTATCCCCGCTCGGTCAACACCCCGGCCGGTCGGCTCGGCCACTACGCGGACCGGTTCCGACTGGTCGAGGTGGACACCTCCTACTACGCGGTCCCGGTGCCGGAGACGACCGAGGGCTGGGTCGCCGCCACGCCGCCCGGGTTCACCTTCGACGTCAAGGCGTTCAGCCTCTTCACCGGGCACCCCACGCCGATCTCGGCGCTGCCCCGGGACCTGCGGCCGACCGGCGGGCCGGACCGGGATCCGCTGGC
>JAEVHO010000506.1 GCA_016802835.1 Micromonospora sp. ATA32
GGTCCCGGGTGGGCAGGTCGGCGGCGAGCGGGACGATCGAGTCCGGCCAGCCACGGACCACGCCGTTGTGGCTGAACAGCCACCGACCCTCGGCGAACGGTGCGGCGGCGGTGTGGAGCACCGGCATCCCGACCGTGGCGGAGCGGACGGCGGCCAGCACGGCGCCCGTCACCGTGACCGCGGCCAGCTCCGGCAGGGTGGGATCGCCCCAGATCGGCTGGGCCCGCCGGTAGCGGACCGGGTCACCGTCGCCCGGGTACCAGCCGACCCCGAAACCGTCCGCGTTGATCGTCCCGCCGCCGCGCATGTCGCCGGGCGCCCAGGACTGCCGGACCAGCGAGTGCGGTGGGTCGTAGAGCAGCGACCGGAGGCTGACCGGCGCGCCCAGGTATGCGAGGTGGCGGCACATCAGGCGGCACCGCCGAGGGGGCGGCCCGTCACCCGTGCGCCTCCTCGGGCCGAGCGTCGCGGGGCGCAGCGAAGCCGCTGAAGGATCTGCGCCGGATCGGGTAGTCCCAGTTGGCGGAAGGTGCCCCGGCAGGCCGCCCGGTCGGTGCCGAAGGAGCCGCCGCGCAGCACCTGGTAGTCGTCGCCGAAGAAGACCTCGGAGTACTCCCGGTACGGGAAGGCGGTGAAGCCGGGGTGGCCGCGGAAGGTGGTCGACGTCCACTCCCAGACGTCGCCGATCAGCTGGTGCACGCCGAGCGGCGAGGCGCCGGCCGGATAGCCGCCCACCGGCGCCGGCCACAGGTGGCGCTGCCCCAGGTTCGCGTGCTCGACGGTCGGGTCCTCGTCGCCCCACGGGTAGCGGCGGGACCGACCGGTGCCGGGGTCCAACGGGCCGCCTTCTCCCACTCCGCCTCGGTGGGAAGCCGCCGGCCCGCCCAGGCCGCGTACGCCTGCGACTCGAAGTAGCAGACGTGCACCACCGGCTCGTCGTCGCGCACCGGGGACCACCGCCCGAACCGCTGGTACGCCCAGCCGTCGCCGTCGCGGCGCCAGTGCATCGGCGCGGTCAGCTCGACCTCGGTGCGGTGCCGCCAACCGGCCGGGCTCCACCAGCGCGGGTCGTCGTACCCGCCGTCGGCGATGAACTCCCGGTACCGCCCGTTGGTCACCGGCGCCGCGTCGATGACGTACGCGGGCAGCTCCACGGTGTGCGCGGGACGCTCGTTGTCCAGCGCCCACGGGTCGGTGGAGGTGCCCATGGTGAACGGCCCGGCCGGCACCAGCACCTCGCCGGGGACCCGGCTGCGCGGCTCGGGCGGCGGCGGCGCGCCGAGCACCGCCGGGCCGGAGCGCAGCTGGTGGGTGGCGAGCATCGTCTCGTCGTGCTGCTGTTCGTGCTGCAGGATCATCCCGAAGGCGAAGCCGTCGGCGACCAGCGGCCGGTCGGTGAAGGGCACCCGGTCGAGCAGGTCGTGCACCTTGTCCCGGACGGTGGCCAGGTAGGCGCGCGCCTCCTCGGGCGGCAGCAGGGGCAGCGACGGACGGTCCTTGCGGGGCTGCTTGAAGGCGTCGTAGAGGTCGTCGATGTCGTGTCGGACTGCCGGGCGTCCACCGACGTCGCGGACCAGCCAGAGTTCCTCCTGGTTGCCCACGTGCGCGAGGTCCCAGACCAGCGGGGACATGATCGGCGAGTGCTGCCGCATCAGGTCGGTCTCGTCCACCGCGTCGGTCAGCAGCGTGGTCCGGGCCCGGGTGCGGTCCAGCTCCGCCGCGATCCGGCTGCGCAACTGCTCCGCACCCAGCTCGTGGTTGATCGTTCCGGTCACCGGTGTCCCCTCTTCGCGGCGGCCAGCCGCCGCCGTACGCCTCGGCTGGTGTCCTCGTGCAGGCGCGCCGGCAGGTCGAGTCGGGGCAGGACCTCCAGCGCCAGGTCGAGCAGGGCCGCGGCGGCCGTGGCCAGCGGCGGGTCACCCAGGCCGTAGCGGGCGGCCGGGTGCCAGCGGTCGGCCACCGGCTCGCTGATCGCGCGGGCCGCGCGCACGGTGCCCGGGTCGACCAGCAGGGCGGAGAGCACCGCCAGCGGGACCGTCCACTCCGGACCGGCCTGCTCGTCGAGATACCGGACCTCCAGGTAGCCCCCGTGGCCGCACGGGTGGGAAGAGCGTGCTGACGTGGTAGTCGAGGTCGTCGGTGGTGGGTGGGCGCGGCAATGCGCCGTCGATCCAGTCGGCGAAGGAGACCCCGGCCGGCGGTGTCCAGTCCGGACCTCCTCGCGCAGGCAGAGCAGCGGCGCCGCGAGGACGTACTCGGTCCAGGCGGCGATCGGGTCCTGGTGGGGGCGGGCCGGCGACCAGACCGGTCGGGTGCGGGCCGGATCGATGGCGAGCCAGGCGGCCATCCGCGCCGACGCCCACCCGGTACGCCGGCCGGCGTGCCGGTCCGCGGTGGCGAACGCGGCCAGCAGCGGCGGACCCACCGCGTGCACCGCCGCCCAGCGGGCGGCGAGGTCGACCGCCTCCCCCGCGTCCAGGCAGACCTGAAGCCCGGCGGTGCTGTACATCATGGTGCGTCCGGCCGGCCCGCCGCGGTCGAAGACGCAGCGCATGGCGCGGTACCGAGGCGTGTCGAGGACCGGGCGGGGCGGTCGCCAGGGGTCGATGCCGGTGCGCCCGAGGACCAGCCCGGCCGCTTTCAGCAGGCCGTTCACCTGGGCGATGTCGGCCTCGGTGGCCAGGATGAGCGCCGCGACGGAGGAGCGCGGCGCGGTGGAGATCTCGAGTTGCCCACCCGGCTCCACGGTCACGGTGCTTCCGTGCCGGAGCTGCTCGGCGGGGCTGGTGCTGTCGATCGTGACGGGGCTGTGCCGCCCCAGTGCCGCCCGTAGCCGCTCCCGGTCGACCGGGCGGGCGGGGTCGGCGGCGTCGTGCACGGTCCATTCCAGTTCGATGCCGGTGAACATCGGTGGACCGGTCTTGAAGCAGATCCGGGCGAGGTGGCCGCCTGCCGCGTCCGCCTCCCGCAGAATGGTGGTCCGCTCCAGCTCCGGCGACGTCACCAAGAGATGGCTCCTTCCCCCGCGCTGGGCCCGATCGTCGTACACCGTGGCGCCACCACCGTCACCGGCCGGAGCGTCCGCGGTCCCACCATCTGTCTATCAGACGAATTTCGCGCGCCCGGTCAGGAACCTATTTCCGTGAGAACTTTTCGGCTAACCAGCCGTTCCGGTGTCGAACCCGACGGAGTCGGTGCCATCAACCGGGTTCTTGGCGGAGCGGGGAGCGTCGGGGGACTTCTTGTCAGGGTCATTGTCTGCCACCAACCGCTGGCAGTAGTCGGCGACTTTCTCGGGGCCGCCCGCATCGGTCACCAGCGGGCCGTATCCGGGCGTCTCCAGCGCACGGGCTCGCTGGTCGGCCGACTTGGCCAGGTACGCCCGACACAGCCCGGGCAGCTGGGCGGCATCCTTGCCGGACGGAGTCGGGTCGCCGGTGGGGGGCGCCGGCGCGGCGGTCGGCGAGCCGTCGGTGGGCGCGCGGTCGGTGGGCGTATCCACGCCGTTGCTGGCCGAGGCCGAGCCGGATCCGGGGCCGGCGGGGGCCGACGGCGGGGCGCTCGGCCCCGACGGCGGTGCGGGCTCCTCGGGACGGTCCAGTTTGACCGCGGCGAACGCCGCTCCGGCGGTCGCGGTGGCCGCGAC
>JAEVHO010000507.1 GCA_016802835.1 Micromonospora sp. ATA32
CGCGCCGCGGTCGGTCGTCGTGCAGGCCGCCGCGAGCAGCACAACCAGACCGGCAAACAGTGGTACGCGCTGAAGTGTCATGGACTCAGTGTGACGCCGGGTGGGGGGCACGGGGTCAGAGCCGTTCGTCCCGGTTGAGGCGGCCGCTCGATGACGGCTGGCCTGCACCTGACTGCATCCTGGTCCCGGTCAGTACGGATACAACCCCGCGTAGGGATCCGGCTCACCGGTCCACGGATCGAGGCCCGCCATGAGCAGACGATCCTCCTCGCTCGGGGGCAGGAAGGTGACCGAGGCGTTGCCCCAGATGTTGGTGCACCCAACGGGCATTCGTCGAAGGCCGCCCCGAGGACGCCCAACAGGAAGTCCACCATCCCGCAGTCGTAGCGACGCCACACCATGTCGTCCCTGTTGCACACCAGGACCGGCCACTCGGCGGGGTCGTCGCTCGTGGCATCCCAGCACAGGATGTCCGCGCTGGCGTCCACCCCCCCAGGCGATCAGCACCGGATCCGCACCGGCCAACCGGGGGTCCTTGCGTACTATTCCCCACATCAGATCGGCGTTGGCCGTCGCGTCAATCATGCCCCCGGTAGCCGGGTCCAACCCGTGGTTCTGAGGTTCCGGCTGCTCGATGACCAGGTAGTTCTGGACCGTCCCGAAGCCGTACGACTGCATGAACTGTCGGTAGTCGGCAGGGAAACTCCTACCCCAGGAGGTGGCGAGCCGATCCCAGTCAACCGCCGCGTCACTGACGGCAGGCACTGGCATGATCCGCCGAAGTGTCTGCCAGTCAGCCATCTCGCCCATCCTCTTCATCCATCCCGGCGAGACGTTCCGCCTCCCGTTCTAGCCCGTGCGCGATGTCGTTCCAGTCGGGGCCGAATGCGATCAGGTCGGCGGCTGCCACCCGAAGTAGCTCGGCATCGCCTGGACGCTGCAGACAGGCCAGCCGGAACGCCAGGATCCGCGCCCACGCCGGTAACCCCATCCAATCCTCTTCAAGCATCGCCCGCAACATGCCGAGGATCGTCTCCGCCGAGGAAAAGGTCACCTCTTCCACGAACTCGCGCTGAAGCTCTGCTTCGGGTGCTCCGCGCTCTTCGGTCGTAGGAGCCGTCATGCGTCGAGCCACCTTGAGTAGCTCATTCATCGAAGGTCTCCCCATCCCCTTCTTAACGACATCTGGGGACACCAGGCCAGGCTGGATACGTCGTATTGATTCTCTTGGCTACCAGTGGGCCAACGTCCTCCGGCGACAGGAAGTGGACCGCCAGGCCCAACGGTTCGATCAAACCGAAAAAGGCTGCGTCCCGGATCAGCATTTCCTCGTCGGCCAGGAACCTCTCCGCCGCCTGATAGATCTTGCGGACGACATTCGTGGCGTGCTGATGCCGGACGAGTTCCGGCAGGAGGAAATC
The DNA here is from genome assembly GCA_016802835.1 of Micromonospora sp. ATA32. Lineage (GTDB taxonomy): Bacteria > Actinomycetota > Actinomycetes > Mycobacteriales > Micromonosporaceae > Micromonospora. The sequence continues at coordinate 1,422 of JAEVHO010000507.1, forward strand.
GGTGCCGAAATGCGCGAGCAGCAGCGAGGTCCCCATGGGTCCCTGATCGTCTCCCCACGCCTCGCGGATCGCCCGTAGCGCATCGGCGCCGCCGAGAGCGAACGCCTTCGCGGAACGCTGGGTCGGCACGGTACGACGCGAGTGCACCGACCGGATGCTCATCGTCGGCGACACGGGCGTTTCAAGATCATGAGTGTGGTGTGAGTGACCGGTCGCGGTCTGGCCACAGTGGTGTGTCGCGTGGCGGGGTAGGGACGAAGCTCCGGTAGGACGAGGTCTTCTCACGGATCTTGTCTTCAACGGAGCTTCGTCGTGGTGCAGTGTGTCATGTCCGACGCTGGTGTGGCGTCGGTTGCGGGTGTCCCGGTAGCTCAGGCGTGCGCTGACCTGCTGGAGTTGCTGTCCGGGGTGTCGGACGGCCGGTCGTCGCAGGGCCGGGATCATCCGGCGGCGGTGGTGTTGGCGCTGGTCGCGGCGGCGACGGTGGCGGGGATGACCGGTTACACGGCGATGGCGGGCTGGGTGGCCGACGTGCCACAGCCGGCGTTGACCGACTTGTACCTACGCGCCGGTGTGCTGCCGGCCGGTCGGCCGTCGCGGTCGACGCTGTGGCGGGTGTGCACCGATACCGATCCGCAGGACCTGGACACCGCGATCGGGGCCTGGACGACGGCCCGCCGATCGGGTCTCGATCCGGTCGCCGAGGCCCCGCCCGAGAACGATCCGGCACCGCAGTCCGCACCGGCTGACCTGGTCCGCTTGGACGGCAAGACCGTCTGCGGCGCCGTCGACGCCGACGGGCAACAACTGCACCTGCTCGCGGCGTTGGCCGGTGGCGTCGAGCCCGGTACACCGGCGGTGGTGATCGGCCAGGTCGACGTCGCCGGGGCCAAGACCAACGAGCCGGCCTGCGCCCGGGACCTGCTCGAGACCCTCGACCTCAACGGCAGGACCGTCACCGCGGACGCGTTGCACACCGTCAAGGCCACCGCCGAACTCATCCACGCCCGCGGCGGCCATTTCCTGTTCCCGGTCAAGGAAAACCGGCGGGCCCTGTTCGACGCCCTCAACACGCTGCCCTGGCCGAGTGTGCCGGTCGCCGCCAGTCGCATCGATACCAGCCACGGGCGGATCACCCGGCGCACGATCCAGGTCCTGCCCGCCCCGCCCGGCCTACCGTTTCCCCACGTCAACCAGGTCTGGCTGATCGAACGCTACGTCACCGACGCCGCCGGTCGGCACCTCAGCGCCGCCGCCCAACTCGGCGTGGCCAGCCACACCCCCGAGCAGGCCACGCCCGCCCAGATCGCCGCCTTCAACCAGGGCCACTGGGCCATCGAATCGCTGCACTGGATCAGAGACACCTGCTACCGCGAAGACGCCAGCCGAGTCCGTACCCGCAACGGACCCCGCGTCCTGGCCTCCATGCGCAACCTGGCCATCAACGCCCTCCGCCTGGCCGGACGCTGCGACATCACCGAAGCCACCCGCTGGGCCAGCCGCAACATGACCAGACCCTTCACCATCCTCGGACTCATATCATGATCTTGAAACGCCCGTGCCCGTGGAGCAGGGCGACGAAATCATGGCGGGACTTCTCTTGAGCCACCCTTTCGGCCGTCTCACGACCTTCTGTGGACATGTTCAAGATCCAGCCCTCGTCCGGTTCATATTCTTGCGCTGTCACCTATTCTCCGAAGTTGTAGTACTGAGAGAGCGTTCTGCCACCCAAGGCTGTTCCGAAGCCGGGAGCCGAGGGGTTAACAACGACCATTATCCCTGACTCTGGATCGTAAATTACCGTCGCCTCACTAGTACGGCAGCCGCCATTAGCTGTCTGACCAGGGTGGACGCCGCGGGTGGGGCGGGTGAGGTGGGTGCAGCCGCCCTGATGATCATGTGTGTGTGAAGACAACAAAATCGAGGGCGGCTGCGGCTGCCAGGATAGCGGCTCGGCGTGTGCAACGGTTGCGGGCCGAGCTGTTGGAGCGTCTGCGGTCGTGTTTCGTGCGGACGCAGACCTGGCAGCAGGCGACGAGGTACGTGTCCGCGGTGGCCAGTGACCTGCCGAAACGCAACGGGTGGACGATCGCGGAGCACGTCGGGGACCGCAGCCCGGACCGGACGCAGCGGTTGCTGAACCGGGCGGTGTGGGACGGCGACGAGGCGATGAGCCTGGTACGCCGGTTCGTGGTCGACGGGCTGGGCACGGCAGCCCGACGG
>JAEVHO010000508.1 GCA_016802835.1 Micromonospora sp. ATA32
CCGGCCGTCTCGCCGGCCTCGGCCGCGGCGGCGGTCCTCGCCGCGCCCGTGCCTGCCGCATCCTCGCCGGCCTCGGCCGCGTCGGCGGCGTGGATCCGGTCGGCCAGCAGGCGGAGCGCCTCGATCACCGCGGCAGCCCGGATGTGGTCCCGGCCCGCCGTCCAGGTCGAGCTGGCGCACCAGGGTGCCGAGCGGGCCCGCCACCGCGACGTAGACCAGCCCCACCGGCTTGCCGTCCTGCGGTTCCGGCCCGGCCACGCCGGTGGTCGCCAGCCCCCAGACCGCCCCCGCAGCGCCGCCGGCCACCCTCGGCCAGCGCCACCGCCACGTCCGGGTCGACCGGCCCGCGCTCCGCGAGCAGCTCCTCCGGTACGCCGGCCAGCTGTGACTTCAGCTCGGTCGCGTAGACCACCAGGCCGCCCCGGTAGACGCCACTGACCCCGGCGATCTCGACGATCGAGGCGGAGAGCAGGCCGCCGGTGAGCGACTCGACGGTGGCCAGCGTCTCGTGCCGCTGGGCGAGGCTGTGCACCACACCCGCCGCCGGGCTCCCCACCGGCCGGTCACCGTTGGCATCCGTCCCCATACCCGACCCTCTCCCCTCCCCCGACCCGATCACCCATCCTCCCCCAGAGCGCGTCATCATGAGGTCGCCGGCGCTCTTGATCTCCGTTCGCGCCGGCAGCCTCATGATCAACGGGGCGTTGCCCGGGGGTCAGGGATGCGGCGGCGGCGGAGACGCAGGGCGCGGGCCACGTAGTCGAAGCCGGTGAGGACTGTGACCACGACAGCGGCGGCCATGATCCAGGGGCCGACGGCGGCGAGGCCGGCCGGCAGCGGCAGGAGGTACCAGACGATCGCCAGGATCTGCAGAGCCGTCTTCGCCTTACCGCCTCGGCTGGCCGCGATCACCCCGTGCCGGATCACCCAGAACCGGATCAACGTCACGCCGAGTTCCCGGACCAGGATCACCACCGTCACCCACCAGGGCAGCCGGTCGTACCAGGAGAGCACCACCAGGGCCGCGCCCGTGAGCGCCTTGTCCGCGATCGGGTCGGCCACCTTGCCGACCGAGGTGACCAGGCCGAACCGGCGGGCGATCCAGCCGTCGACCAGGTCGGTCGCCGAGGCGAACGCGAAGATCAGACACGCCACGATCCGCCAGCTCGGGTGGGTCATCGCCGAGACGACCACCATCACCACGAAGACCGGCACCAGCACCAGCCGCAGCGCGGTCAGCGCGTTCGCCGCGTTGAGCACCGGGACCCGGCCGACCACGGGCGTCGACCCGGCCGCCCCGGTCACCGCCGCACCCCGATCCGGCCGCCGTGGCGTACCTGACACCGCACCACGTGGCTCCCCCGCTCCACTCGGGCCCGCCGTCACCGTGCCGCGCCGGGCGCCGCCGAGATCATCTCATCCGGGACCGCGATGAGATCGACCCCTTCGGTGCCGGTGACCGTGGCCCGGATCAGGTCGCCGGGGCGCAGCGCGGCCAGGTCGACCCCGCCGTCGACGGGGGCGACCAGGGTGGTCGAGCCGTCGACCTCGGGGGCCTGGTGGGCCGCCCGGCCCTCGACGACGCCGTCCTCCACGGTGTCGACCAGCACCTCGACGGACGAGCCGAGGCGGTCCTCGGCCCGTTGCGAGCAGAGCTCGTCGGCGAGCGCGCTGAGCCGGTCGTACCGGCGCTTGATGGTGGCCGCCGAGACCTTGCCGGTCAGCCCGGCCGCCTCGGTGCCGTCCTCGTCGCTGTAGTCGAACATGCCGATCGCGTCGAGCCGGGCCTCGGTCAGGAACCGGACCAGCTCGTCCACGTCCGCGCGGGTCTCGCCGGGGAACCCGACGATGAAGTTGCTCCGCGCGCCGGCCTCGGGAGCCAGGGCGCGGGCACTGGCCAGCAGCTCCAGGAAGCGGTCGGTCGAGCCGAAGCGGCGCATCCGGCGCAGCACCGGCTCGCTGGAGTGCTGGAACGACAGGTCGAAGTAGGGCGCCACGCCGGGCGTGGTGGCGATCGCCTCGACCAGGCCGGGCCGGGTCTCGGCGGGCTGCAGGTAGCTGACCCGGACCCGGACGATCCCGGACACCGCGGCGAGCTGCGGCAGCAGCTTCTCCAGCGCCCGGGGGTCGCCCAGGTCCTTGCCGTACGACGTCGAGTTCTCGCTGACCAGCACCAGCTCCCGTACGCCGGTCTTGGCCAGCCATTCCGCCTCGGCCAGCAGCTCGTCCGGCGTACGCGAGACGAAGGCGCCGCGGAAGGCCGGGATGGCGCAGAACGCGCAGCGGCGGTCACAGCCGCTGGCCAGCTTGAGCGAGGCGACCGGGCCGGTGTCGAGCCGGTGGCGCAGCACCTGGCGCAGGTGGGCCGGGGTGTGCTCGTCGGTCTCGACGGGGGGTGCGGGTCGGCGTGCCGTGCCCGGGCAGCACCACGGCGCTGTCCCGGCGGGCGACCGGGGTCAGCGGCAGCAGCTCCCGCCGGTCCCGGGGGGTGTGCGCGGTGACCTGCTCGCCGGCGACGACGGCGTCGAGCCGAGCGGCGATGTCCGGGTAGTCGTCGAAGCTCAGCACCGCCTGGGCCTCGGGCAGGCTGTCGGCCAGCTCCCGCCCGTACCGCTCGGCCATGCAGCCGGCCGCGACCACCTTGGCGCCGGTCTCGGCGGCGGCCAGCAGCGTCTGGATCGAGTCCTGCTTGGCCTTCTCCACGAAGCCGCAGGTGTTGACGACCACCACGTCGGCGCCCTCGCCGTCGGTGGTCACCTGCCAGCCGTCGGCGTGCAGCCGGGCGGCCAGCTCCTCCGAGTCGACCTCGTTACGGGCGCAGCCCAGGGTCAGCAGGGCGACTCGGCGGCCGGCGGCGGCGGAGGGGGAGGGGGAGGTGGCAGACACCATCCGAGGGTACCGGGCGGCGCCGGGATCCCCGCCAACGGCGGGTCAGGGCATCGGCCGGCTCACATTCACCATCGGCCTGCGCGCCGGGCGGGACCGCCAGCCGGCGACGCCGGTCAGGCCGTCGCCGCCCCCACCCGGACCAGCCGGTCGAGCAGGAACACCTCGGTGCCGGCGAGGCCGACGGAGCAGAAGACGGTGATCTCGTCCGGCCGGACCCGACCGGGGGCGGAACCGGCGAGCACCGCACCGAGGTCGCGCAGCCGCTCGGCGTACGGCGGGGTGGCGGTGAGCATCGGCGGGTCGTACGCGCCCGCCTGGGCCGGCGAGTCGGTGACCAAAACGTCGGCGGCGTCCAGCAGGTCGGGGCCGAACTCGGCGCGGTCGCGCTGCTTGAAGCCGATGGTGCTGACGTGCGTGCCGGGGTCGACGTCGCGGCCGTCGAGCACCGGCCTGGTGCTGGTGGTGGCGATCACCACCACGTCCCGGCCGGTGACCGCCGCCGCCGGCGCGCTACCGGGCGGGCGGGGATGCCCAGCTCGGCCCGGACCCGGGCGGCGAACGCCTCCCGTCGGGCCGGAGTACGGCTGTGCACGGTGACGTCGCGCAGCGGGCGGACCGCGGCGGCGGCCCAGACCTGGGTCCACGCCTGCCGGCCGGAGCCGATCACGCCGAGGGTCGCCGCGTCGGCCCGGGCCAGCGCGTCCACCGCGACGCCGCCCAGCCCTCCGGTACGCCGGGAGCCGAGCTCCTCG
>JAEVHO010000509.1 GCA_016802835.1 Micromonospora sp. ATA32
CTGGCCAGGGCTCTGATCGACGCCGCCCCGGCGACCCTGCGCCGGCACCTTGGCTACAAGACCGGTTGGTACGGCAGCGTGTTGTACGTCGCCGACCGGCGGTACCCCAGCTCCAAAACCTGTTCAGGCTGTCAGACGGTGAAACCCAAGCTGTCGCTGGCCGAACGCACCTTCAACTGCACCACTGCGGACTGTCCCTGGACCGGGACGTCAACGCCGCACGTAATCTTGCCGGCCTCGTTCGGCACGTCGACCTGGAGTTGCTGGGCGACGCAAAAGCAGGACGTGGAGCCCACGTAAGACCCGTAAGACCTGCACCCGCAGGCGGGGCAGCGGGCAGTGAAGCGTCAAGACCGGTTCATCCGGTCAACGCCGCCCGGCAACGGACGGCTGCCAATCGTGAGTCACGTTTACTCACTGAAAGGTAACGGTTCGTCAAGAACCTGGCGGTGTGGCGGTGCTGCCCGGGCAGCGACGGCGCGGGGTGGGCGGCGCGCTGCTGGCGCACGCCTTCGCCCGGTACGCGGCCAAGGGGCGGGCCTCCGCCGGCCTCGGGGTGGACCTGACCAACCCGACCGCCCCTATCTCGCTCTACCGGTCCGTCGGGCTGCGCGAGGTCAGGATCATCGACGTGTACGAGCTGACCGTGCCGGCGGCCGGCTGACCACCGCGGTGTGGGATGCGCGACCCGGGACGGGGGTGCCGGGCGCCCCACCGACCGGCGGCGCAGACTTGGGGCGTGGGATACGCGCTACGCCGATGCGGTGCCGGTGGGGCGGGACCGCAGCTCGGTGACGTAGTCGTCCGGCGCGCCCGCCTTCTCGGCCGCGTTCGCGATCTCCGACAGGTACCACGATGTCGGCAGGCCGCCCTCGTAGCCGTCGAACACGTAGACCCACGCGGTCACGTCCCCGTCGAGGGTGGAGACCCGGACGGTGAGCCGGCGGTAGGTTTCCGCGGTCACGCCCTCGACCTCGTCGAGCTGGGGGGCGTCGTACTGGTGGATGTCGTAGAGCGCCACGAAGACCCGGTCGCCCGGCGACTCGACGACCGTGCTGACCGAGCCCTCCCAGCCGATCACGTCCTCGCCCGCGAAGGTCAACCGCCAGCCTTCCAGCCAGCCGGTGCCCACCATCGGAGAATGCGGACAGTAGGCGCGCATCCGGGCCGGGTCCAGGTTTGAGCCGTAGGCGGCGTAATGACGCACGGCGATGACGATAGCCCGACGGGCGGGTGGGGGAGAATACGACGGTGCGTGTCGGACGCGTTCGGGAGAAGAAAGTCACTGTGAGCACTGACGAAGGGCGAGCGCTGTGAGCCGGATCGTGATCATCGGCGGCGGGCCGGCCGGCTACGAGGCGGCGCTGGTCGCCGCGCAGCTGGACGCCGATGTCACCGTTGTGGAGGCCGAGGGAGCCGGAGGCGCCTGCGTGCTCTCCGACTGCGTCCCGTCGAAGACCTTCATCGCCAGCTCGGAGGTCGTGACCGGCTACCGGGACACCGAAGAGTTCGGGGTGCACTCCGACGGGCTGGAGGCGGTCACGGTCGACGCCCGGGCCGTGCACCAACGGGTCAAGCGGCTCGCGCTGGCGCAGTCCGCCGACATCCACGCCAAGCTGATCAAGGCCGGGGTCACCTTCGTCGCCGGCACTGCCCGGCTCGGCGAGGACACGCTCGGTCACACCCACCGGGTGGTCGTCACCCCCGCCGACGGCGGCGAGGACTACTCGATCGCCGCGTCGACCGTGCTGGTGGCCACCGGCGCCACCCCGCGCCAACTGCCCACCGCCGTGCCGGACGGCGAGCGCATCCTGACCTGGCGCCAGGTGTACGACCTGCCCGAGCTGCCCGGGCACCTGATCGTCGTCGGCTCCGGCGTCACCGGCGCCGAGTTCGCCAGCGCGTACCTCGCGATGGGGGTCGAGGTCACCCTGGTCTCCAGCCGGGACCGGGTGATGCCGCACGAGGACCCCGACGCCGCGATGGCGATCGAGCGGGTCTTCCGCAACCGGGGCATGAGCATCCTCAACAACTCCCGCGCGAACGCGGTCCGCCGTACCGAGGACGGCGTCGAGGTCGAGCTCTCCGACGGCCGCAAGGTGTACGGCTCGCACGCGCTGATCGCAGTCGGCTCGATCCCGAACACCGCCGGCCTCGGCCTCGCCGAGTACGGCGTGGAGCTGGCCAGGGGCGGGTACGTCACCGTCGACCGGGTGTCCCGCACCAACGTGCCGGGGGTCTACGCGGCCGGCGACTGCACCGGGGTGCTGCCGCTGGCCAGTGTGGCCGCGATGCAGGGCCGGATCGCGATGTGGCACGCCCTTGGTGAGGCGGTTCGGCCGCTGCGGCTGCGTACCGTGGCCGCGAACGTCTTCACCGACCCGGAGCTGGCCACCGTCGGCGTCTCCCAGGACGAGGTGGACGCCGGCAAGGTGCCCGCCCGGGAGGTGATGCTGCCGCTGTCGGGCAACGCCCGGGCGAAGATGGACGATCTGGCCGACGGTTTCGTCAAGCTCTTCTGTCGGCCGGCCAGCGGTCAGGTGGTGGGCGGCGTGGTGGTGGCGCCGAAGGCCAGCGAGCTGATCCTGCCGATCACCATGGCGGTGGAGAACAACCTCACCGTCAACGAGCTGGCCCAGACCATCACGATCTACCCGTCGCTGTCGGGCTCGATCACCGAGGCCGCCCGCCAGCTGATGCTGCACGAGCTGGAGTGACTGGCTAGGAGCATACCAGGACCATCCCGCATGAATGATCACGAGACGCACGCGGGTTGCTGCCGGGCGATACCAGCTCAGACGGCCGCCGACCGGAGCTGATGGGGCATGTTCCAGCCTGCGGCGAGTTTCGACGGATGAACGTTGTGTCCACCGCCGAAGAACTCGCAGAACTTCATGATGAGCGGGTCCCATCCGAGCGGGTCCACATAGTGTGTCCCCGGGATGACCAATTCCTCCTCGACGTGAGCGCGAAGGACCTCGACCTGGAAGGCGGTGGCATGGGGAGTGGGACTGCCGAAGGGGTAGGCCGAGACGACCCTGCACTCCAGTTGGACGGGACATTCCGCGACCCGGGGCGCCCGGACCAGCTCCGATGCCTGCTCCGTCAGCTTTGCCGCCGAGAACTTGTCCGGTTCGTATCGGTAGCCCTGCTTCGCCTTGTGGTCCGGCACAGCCGACTTCCCGGTTGTCAGCGCGATCCGGTCAACGGCATCGACCATCGCCGACGAGGGCAGGTTGAGCACGCATTCGCCCTCGCGCAACAGGTTCGCGGTCGTCTGACCGCTGTTGCCGAGACCGAGCATGCAGGACTGGCCCAGCCACCACGCGGAGGACATCGGCGCGAGGTTCGCGGTGCCGTCCTCGTTGCATGAGCTGATCAGCACCACCGGAGTCCCGAAGTACAGCACCTTGAGCCCGGGGACCATGTGCATTCGTTCGCCTTTCGCAGGATGTGAGCTGAACGGAGTCGCGATCAATAGCACGAGCAGTCACCGACTCTTCCTGAGGAAGGCGAACACTGCTGGCGGTAATCGGGCCGTAACTGGATAGGTCCTTGAATCGAGGCGCGTGGGAGCCGGTGGTCAGGCGGTGGTGGGGATCCAGGGGTTGCCGGCGGCGGCGGTGATGAGGGCGTCG
>JAEVHO010000510.1 GCA_016802835.1 Micromonospora sp. ATA32
AGTGGCGGATGGTCGCCGGCGCGTCGGCTGGCGTCCTGGACGGTGGTGGGCGACCCGGCGCAGACGGCCTGGACGGGTGACCCGGAGGAGCTGACCCGGGCCCGGGACCAGGCGGTCGGGGGGCGTCGGCGGCGCCAGTTCACCCTGACCACCAACTACCGCAACTCCGCGGAGATCTTCGCGGTGGCCGCGGCCGAGATCCGCCGGCTCTACCCGGACCTGCCGCTGCCGTCGGCGGTCCGCTCCACCGGCGTGGACCCGGTCGAGCTGGTGGTGCCGGCGGCGGAGCTGCCGCCGGCGACCGTCCAGGCGGCCACGGCGCTGCTGGCCGAGGTGGAGGGCACGGTCGGCGTGATCACCCCGGTCCCGCGCCGGGACGAGGTCGCCGGCTGGCTGGAGGGGCTGGGCGGCGGCCGGCTCCAGGTGGTGACCAGCCTGGAAGCCAAGGGCATGGAGTACGACGGGGTGGTGCTGGTCGCGCCGAGCGAGATCCGGGCCGACCCTGGGTCGGGCGTGCGGACCCTCTACGTCGCGCTCTCCCGGGCCACCCAGCGGCTCACCACCATCGACCCGACCGGCTGACCGGACGGCGGAGACGCCCGCTGATCCGGCCGGCGGTTCACTTGCATACATAGCGATGTGAGCATAGATTGAACCGGGCCCGGACGAGCGACGGAGGGTGAGGGCGTGGGCGCAGGTCATGACCACCGGGGAACGGTCGCGAACGCCGCGCACCGCCACCGCGGCCGGCTCTGGGCGGCCTTCGGGCTGCTGACCGCGCTGATGCTGGTCGAGGCCGTCGCCGCCTTCGGCACCGGCTCGCTGGCCCTGCTCTCGGATGCCGGGCACATGTTCACCGACGTGCTGGGCATCGGCATGGCGCTCGCCGCGATCACCGCCACTCGGAAGGTCGTGCAGGACCCGCAGCGGACATTCGGGCTCTACCGGCTCGAGGTGCTGGCCGCGCTGGCCAACGCCGTCCTGCTCGGCGGCGTCGCCGTCTACGTCCTGGTCGAGGCGGTACGCCGGTTCGGCGACCCGCCGCAGGTCCTCGCCGGCCCGATGCTCGCGGTGGCGGTGCTCGGCCTGCTGGCCAACCTGGCCGCCTTCACGCTGCTGCGCGGCGGGGCGCAGGAGAGCATCAACCTGCGTGGGGCGTACCTCGAGGTGGTCGGCGACCTGCTCGGATCGCTCGGCGTGATCGGTGCGGCGCTGCTGATCGGCCTCACCGACTGGTGGTGGGCCGACCCGCTGGTGGCCGTAGGGATCGGCCTGTTCATCCTGCCCCGGACCTGGCGGCTCGGACGGGCCGCGGTCCGCATCCTGGTGCAGGCGGCCCCGGAACATCTCCAGGTCACGGCGGTGCGCGACCGGCTGGCCGCCGTGCCCGGCGTGGCCGGCGTACACGACCTGCACGTCTGGACGCTGACCTCCGGTATGGAGGTCGCGTCGGCGCACCTGACCCTGGAGCCGGGCGCCGAGGTCGGCCCGGTCCTCGCCGCCGCCCGAGCCGCGCTGCACGAGGACTTCCACATCGACCACGCCACGCTGCAGGTCGAACCCGGAGCGTCAGCGGGCGCGTGCGCTCCGGCGGAGTGGTAATGAAGACAACCTTAATTCTCGGCGTGTATTGTCCCCTCATGCCGGATTTGTCAGTCTGTTCCGCCCGGACGGGCCCGCGCAGCTCTGCGGGCGTCACAGCGGCGCCGGTAGGCTCGGCCCCGGCCTCCGCCGGGCGGCGCCCTCCGGCGCCTGCGGTGGCCGTCGCCTAATCGCCCAGCACGGCGAGCCGGGGAACCATGTTCGTGGGGTGCATCCGCGTCAGCGGTAGGGATCTTCCGTCCCGAACCCGTCAGCTAACCCGGTCGGCGGCTGACGGAAGGACATGCGTATGCCAGTACTGGCACCTGTACGACGAACGGCCGCCCGGATGGCGGCCTGATCATCGCGACGCTCGCCCTCGGCGTCGCGACCGCACCGGTCACCGCCGCCCAGGCGGCGACCGCACCGAGCGGCCGGCTGGCCCTGGCGCCCGGCGACGCCGAGGGCGGCACCCCGGCGCTGCGCGCGCAGCTCGACGCCGCCAGCAAGGGGTGGACCGAGGCCAAGACCGCGTTGGCCAGGTCGGCCAAGCGGCAGCAGGACCTGACCGCCCAGCTCGGCACGATCGAGCGCGAGTTCACCGTACGCAGCGGCAAGGTGGGCGAGATCGCCGGGATCGCGTACCGGAGCGGCCGGCTCAGTGCGGTCTCCGCGCTGCTGAACAGCAGCTCCCCCGACGGCTTCATGGATCGGGCGGCCGCGCTGGAAACGGTGGCCGCCAACGAGGACCGGCTGCTGCGCAACCTCATCCAGACCCGGGACCAGGCCACCCGCACCCGGGTCGCGCTGGACGGCGAGATCCGGGAGCAGCGCAAGCAGGTCACGGTGATGGCCACGCGCAAGCAGCAGGCGGAACGCGCGCTGCAGGTGGCCGCCAACGACGGGCCGAGCGCCGGCGACAGCGGTGGTGGCTCGAACCGGGGCACCTCCAGCGCGACGGCGACTCCGGCGCCGCGCAACTCCGACGGCTCCTGGCCGCCGGAGTCGTGCAGCGTCAACGACCCGACCCCCGCGAACGGCTGCATCACCCCGCGCACCCTGCACGCGCTCCAGCAGGCCAAGGTCGGCGGGCTTCACCCGGTACGTCTCCTGCTACCGGCCCAGCGGCTCCGGCGAGCACCCCCAAGGGTCGGGCCTGCGACTTCGCCGCTCAGAAGGACGGCTTCGGCGGCGTCGCCTCGGGCGGCGACAAGACGTACGGCAACAACCTGGCGGCGTACTTCATCAGGAACGCCGACCGGCTCGCCGTGCTGTACGTGATCTGGTTCAAGCAGATCTGGCTGCCCAGCAGCGGGTGGAAGGCGTACAGCGGCGGCAACGGCGACCCGTCCAGCGACCACACCAACCACGTGCACCTCTCGGTCATCTGACCAGCCGCCCGGTGACCCGCCCAGTCGGCGGTCACCGGGCGGGCTACGTCACCGGACGTACGCGCGATGTCGCCGGACGCCCCACGACCCGGACGGCCCGACCGACCAGCATCGGTCCCATGAGCCGACTCTCCCCCGCCTCCCGCAAGGCCCTGCTCACCCTGCACCTGGTCACCTCGCTGGGCTGGCTCGGCGCGGACCTGGTCCTGCTCACCCTCGGCGTGGCCGGGCTGCGCGGCGCCGATCCGGCCGTCGTCTACCCGACGGCCGCGCTGGTGGTCACCTTCCTGTTCGCCCCGCTCAGCGTGGTGGTCTGGGTGGTCGGGGTGGCCAGCTCGCTGCTCACCCCGTGGGGGCTGCTGCGGCACCGCTGGGTGCTGGTCAAGCTGATCCTCACCACCGCGATGGCGGGGCTCGTGCTGCTGGTGCTCACCCCGAACGTGCGAGCCGCCGGCGAGCTGGGCGCGGCCGTGGACGCCCGGCAACAGATCGACCTGGTGATCGCCCCGAGCGTCTCGACCAGCGTGCTGATCGTCGCGACGGTGCTCTCCACGTACAAGCCGTGGGGCCGGCTGCGGCGGGCGGTCCCGGCCGCGCGCCGCCCGGCGATCGCCGCGCGCCGCCCCTGACACACCCGCGGCGCGGCCGTCCAGCCGAGGC
>JAEVHO010000511.1 GCA_016802835.1 Micromonospora sp. ATA32
GGCGGCCGGCCTGTCCTGGCGGCCGCGCAGCACCCACCAGACCGCGAAGCCGAGCAGCAGAGCCAGGACCACGATCAGCCATTGCCCGAAAGTCGTCGGGCTGGCCACCACTGCCGCCCCGGCGGCCGGACTTCCACCGTGGACCCCTCGGCGCCGGCGGCCGGCCTGTCCTGGCGGCCGCGCAGCACCCACCAGACCGCGAAGCCGAGCAGCAGAGCCAGGACCACGATCAGCCATTGCCCGAAAGTCGTCGGCACGGCAAACCTCCCTATGACGTACGTCGGAAAAGTCGCAAGAAAATCCGTCGCAGCTTCGCATACGCACGGTGCGGGCAACAGGGAGGCCGGGTGGCTCCCGGCACTGGTGGGACGGTCCATGCCGGCGGGTTGCCAGGGGGTGACCCAGCGTGCGGGAATCGGCCGCCCGGCGGCTCCCGGACGGCACCCCCCGACGGCATCGGCGGCAGTCGAGGCGATGGGGGGCCCTACCAGCAGTTTGACGTGGACTGACGATCCGACGCGAACGGACCCGAGCGGCGGACGGCCTGCGGGGCCGGCCCCGTGGCGGCGCCGAGTCCGCGACGGCGGCACGGCGCCGAGTCCGCGACGGCGGCTCAGTCCTCCTCGCCCCGGTAGGCGTAGATCAGCGAGCAGTGCCGATCGCGGTGACCGACGAATCGGCGTCCCAGGTGTAGAAGCATCCGGCGATCGCGTCGCGCGGGGAGTGCCAGGTCGGCAGGTACGGCGAGGTGTGCGCCGAGAGCCGCTCGTTGACCTCGCGATACAGCGGATTGTTGCGCGCCCCGGCCAGTGCGTCGGCGTCGACGTCGGCGGTCTCGATGAGGTGTACGCACAGGTCGTGCAGGCAGTACAGGGACCGGTGCCGAACCCCGGTCAGGGCGGGCAGTTCGGTCGCGTCGGACTCGGCGAAGATCTGTGCCACCCGTCCCTCCGCACCCGGGATGATCCTGCTGACGATCAGTAGACGACTCATGGGACTCCCTTTCGCCGGTGGCGGTCCTCGGCCCGTCGCGCGCCGGGTGCGCCCACTGTCCCCGGTGGCCTGTCACGTCGCCGTCACGCTCAGCGTCGGGTCGGTGACGTCATCCCGGGCAAGGCGTACCGGGCCGGGGTTCGGCGTCCGGTCGGAGCGTGGGCGAGGGGCGTGCCCGGTCAGTGCGGCCGGGGCATGGTCCGGGTCGCCGGATCGCGGTGGGGCCGGGGCAGGGAGGCCCGGGTGGCCCGGCGGATCGGGGCGAGCGTGTCGTCGAGCAGGGCGGACATCGCCGCGGAGGGCTCCACGCGCAGTTCACGCATGAGCAGGTCCCGGTACACGTAGAAGGCGTGCACCGCTTCGAAGGTGTTGCCCTCCGCGAGATGTGTCCGCACCACCAGCCGGTGCGGGGTCTCGCGTAGCGGCTCGGCTGCCATCGCCTCCAGCGCCGCGTCCAGCGCCTCGCCGTGCCGACCGGCCACCAGGTGGTTGCCGGCCACCTGTTCCAGCATGTGCAACCGCAGTTGTCGCAGCCGCTCCCGTTCCAGCAGCACCCAGTCGTCGTACCAGCCGGGGAGCAGGTCGTGCCGGCCGGCGGCGAGCGCCCCGGCGGCGTCGGACGGGTTGTCCCCGTCGCGTACCCGGTTGGCGGTGCTCACCAGGTTGTCGACGTCGAGCCGGACCGTCGGTGCCAGGCGGACCGTGTTGGCGGTGGCCTCCAGCGGGCAGCACGGGTCCTGACGCAGCCGCCACAGGGCGGTCCGCAGCGAGGACAGGGCCCGTTCCTCCGGTGCGTCGGGCCAGAGCAGGCCGGCCAGGTGGCTGCGGGTGGCGCCCGGGCGCAGCCCGATCAGCGCGATGACCCGTTGCAGGCCGCGCGGCACGACGACCGGCACGTCGTCGTGCAGCAGCCGGAAACCGCCGAGCAGGTGCAGCGAGACCTGCGGAGTCGCCGCGGTCGAGGAGATCGGCACGCTCGTATCAGAGGTCACGGACGGCACCCCCTGCACCGGGACCGGAATCCCGACTGTCCTGTGTCCCGGCGAGGCTGCCCTGACGCCACTGTCGAAGCCGCGACCACCCGGCCCGAATGCCGTGGCCGCCGGACTGACCATGACGAAGACTATCAACAGCCATTACGCTGAGTCAACAATGTCCACAGTGATCCGCGTTCGCGAGTATGCTCGCCGAACCCCCGCTGAACTGCGAAGGAATGTCGCTGTGGCGCAGCTGTATGCGGGGATTCAAAGGATCTACACAGCTTGCGTCAACGGAGCGTCACGGCCTTGCGTGTCGGTGTGCCGTCTCCTGTGACGCGGCTGTGACGCCGTAACCCCCATCGTGTCGGCAGTCGTCCGGATTGACCCGTGTCGTCATCAGCCACCGGACACGCCGTTTGGGGGAGGCCATCGATGGACCGTACGCTGATCGTCGCGAAGGTGGTTCCGAGCGCCGAGCGTCAGGTCGCCGACATCTTCGCCGAGTCCGACGCGACGGAGCTGCCGCGTCTGGTCGGGGTACGGCACCGGTCGCTGTACCGGCTGCACGACCTCTACGTCCATCTGTTCGAGACCGAGCTGCCGGGTGACGGAGCGGTGGAGGGCGTGCGCGATCACCCGGAGTTCGCCCGCGTCAGTGACCGGCTGCGGCCCTACGTGTCGCCGTACCTGCCGACCTGGCAGTCGCCGCGGGACGCCATGGCCCGGTGCTTCTACCGCTGGGACGCCGCAACCGCCGGCGCCGCCGGGGATGGCGCCCAGCTCGGGCATGCAGGGCGGCGGCCGTGACCGCCATCGCACCGTCGGACCCGCAACTCTGGGCACGCTGTGCCGGCTGCGCCATGCTGCTGTACCGCAAGCGGTTGCGGCGCAACCTGGACGTCTGCCCTGAGTGCGGGGCAAACGTCCGGCTCGGTGCGCCGGAGCGACTGCGCCAACTCGTCGACGAGTCCTCCTTCACCGCCCTGCCCGACCGTCCGGTCGATGCCGATCCGCTCGGCTTCGTCGACGTGCTGCCGTACCCGCACCGGCTGGCAGCCGCCCGCGCCGGAACCGGACTGACCGAGGCGGTCGTCTGCGGTACCGCCACCGTCGGCGGGCACCCCGTCGCGCTGGCCGTGATGGACTTCCGCTTCCTCGGCGGCAGCCTGGGCTGTGCCGTCGGTGAGCTGATCACGCTGGCCGCCGAGCGGGCGCTGGCCGATCGGATCCCGCTGGTCCTGGTCACCGCCTCCGGTGGGGCCCGGATGCAGGAGGCGCCCTGTCGCTGATGCAGATGGCGACGGTCAGCCAGGCGATCGCCGGGCTGCGTGAGGCAGGACTGCTCACGGTCAGCGTGCTGACCGACCCGACGTACGGGGGAGTGGCGGCGTCGTTCGCCACCAACACGGACGTGGTGCTCGCCGAGAGCGGCGCCCGGATGGGCTTCGCCGGTCCGCGGGTGATCCGGCAGGTCACCGGCCGGACGTTGCCGGAGGGCTTCCAGACCGCCGACTTCCTGCTGCGCCACGGCCAGATCGACATGGTGGTGCAACGGCACGCCCTGCGCGGTCGGCTGGTCGCGTTGCTGGCCGCGGCGCGGGCCGACGGCGCACGTCGATGCGGCCGCCCGTACCCCCGTCAGGAGTCGGCGCGCCG
>JAEVHO010000512.1 GCA_016802835.1 Micromonospora sp. ATA32
GCGCGCTGGTCAACGTGTCGACCAGCGTGGCGGCGGGGCTCGCCGCCGCCACCGGCCGGGTACGCGCTGGCCCGGGCGCTGACCGGCTGACCGACCGCCCACGCCCCGACGCTGCTTGCCCGTAGGCCGTACCGCTCATCGGGGGAAGCTACCCGACCGGCTCGGCTCCGGGGGTGCCCAGTGTGACCACCGGGCCGACCACGAAGACGGCCGGTGGCCGGAGGCCCGCTCGGACGGCCACTGCACCGATCCCGTCGAGGCGGGCGGGCACGGCGCGCTGGTCGGCGTGCCCGGCGTCCCGCACCGCCAGCACCGGGGTGTCCGGCGACCGGCCGTGCTCGATCAGCGCGGCGGCGATCTTGTCGATGGTGTCCACCGCCATCAGCAGCACCAGGGTGCCCCGGGACCGGCCGAGCGCGGCCCAGTCGACCAGCGAGTCCGGGTGCCCGGGCGGCAGGTGCCCGGAGACCACGGTGACGTCGTGCGCGACGCCCCGGTGGTGACCGGCACCCCGGCCGGCGCGGGCGTGCTCCACCAGGGTGGCGTTGATGGTGTCCTGCCCCATGGACGGCCCACGCGGCACCTTGGCCGCGTCGACCACCAGCACGTCGGGGCGCAGTCCCGCCAGCAGCCCCTGCGGCGCGAGCCGGTCGACCACCACCACGTCGGCGGCGTCCAGCAGCGCCTTTCCCCGTACCGTGATCAGGTCGGTGGGCCCGGGCCGCCGCCGACGTGGCGACCTGCCCCGGACGCAGGCCCGGGTCGTGGTGGTGGTCGGGCCCGTGGTGGTGATGGTGGCCGTGGCCGTCTGCCGGGTCGTCGGGGTGGTCGTGCGGTGTCTGCGGCCGCCGACCTTGTCCACGAAGCCGGGCATCGCCACCCGGTACGCGCAGGTGTCGCAGTTCATCCGGATGTCGCCGCGCACCGCCTCGGCGTGCCGTTGGAGCACCAGGTCCGCGAGGGCGTCGCAGTCGCCGATCAGGTCGGCCACCCGCACGTCGAGGTCGGGGTACGCCGCCGCGAACTGCGCCGACTGGGCCACGATCCGGTCCGGCAGCACCCCGGCGAACAGGAAGTACGGCGCGACCACCACCCGCCGGGCGCCGAGCCGGCGCAGCCGCTCCAGCGCCGCCGGCGACGGAGGGCTCGGCCAGCGAGATGAAGCCCGGGCTCCACGCCGGCGTACCCGCGCCCTCCCAGAGCAGCCGGGCCACCTTGGCGACCTCGGCGTTGGCGTCCGGGTCGTGGAGCCCCGGCCGATCAGGGCCACCCAGGTACCGGCCCGGCCGGCGCCGGCCAGCGCCGCGTCGATCCGCTCGGCGAGGGTGTCGTGCAGCAGCGGGTGCGGCCCGAGCGGCGGCCGTAGGAGTAGGTCAGCCCGGGGTGGCGCTGCCGCTCGCGGGCCAGCGCCGCGGGGATGTCCCCCTTGCCGTGGCCGGCAGCGGTGAGCACCAGCGGCAACGCGACCAGCGACCGGTGCCCCCGTGCCACCAGGTCGCCGACCGCGTCGGTCAACGGCGGCCGGGACAGCTCGATGAAACCACCCGCCACGTCGCCCACCGTGCCGGCGGCCCGCCGGCGGACCCGCTCGACGAACGCGGCGAACTGGTCGACCCCGGCCGCGCTGCGCGTGCCGTGCCCGACGATGACCAACCCGGTCATGCCTTCTCCCCCAGGTAGAGCAGGGCGTTGAGGGCGGCGGCGGCGACCGCCGAGCCGCCCTTCTCGCCCCGGTTGGACACCGCGGGCAGACCGCTGGCCCGCAGCGCCGCCTTCGACTCCGCGGCGCCGACGAAGCCGACCGGCAGCCCGACAACCAGCGCCGGCGCGGCGTCCAGGGTGATCAGTTCGAACAGGGCGGTGGGCGCGCAGCCGACCACCCAGACCGCGCCCGGGCCGACCCGGTCCAGGGCGATCCGAACGGCGGCCGCCGAGCGGGTGATTCCCGCCGCCCGGCCCAGCTCGGCGGCGGCCGGCTCCGCGATGGGGCAGACCAGCTCCAGCCCGGTACGGGTGATCCCGGCGGCGACCATCGCCACGTCGGTCACCACCGGCGCACCGGCCCGCAGCGCCGCCAGCCCCGGTTCCAGGCACACCTCGTCGCAGACCAGGTCGGTCACGTAGTCCAGGTCGGCGCTGGCGTGCACCACCCGTTCGGTGACCGCCCGGGTCAGCGGCGGCAGGTGCGACAGGTCCACCCGGGACCGCAGGATGGCGTACGACTCCCGCTCGATCGGGTGCACTACCCGGCTCACCGCTCCTCCCCCGCCACGGCCGCCCCAGCTGACGTCGAGGTGGCCTCGGTCCGGGTCGCCGGAAGAGCACCGTAGCGGCGGTCGTAGCCGCGCAACGTCCACAGCGCGACCGCGCCGACCCAGGAGAGCAGGAAGAGGGCGACCACCACGTAGCCGAGCTGCTCGAAATGGTCGGCGAGGGCGGCGTAACCGGCCAGGGCGGACATGCCGAAGCGGTCGACCAGCAGACCGGCCATGTAGACGCTGGCCACCACCCCGCCGACCAGCACCGTCATGGCGGTGGTGGCCAGGTTGTAGTAGAGCCGGCGGGCCGGCTGCCGGTACGCCCACGAGTAGGCCCGGCTCATCAGCAGGCTGTCGGCGGTGTCCATGGCGGACATCCCGGCGGCGAAGAGCAGCGGCAGGGTGAGCAGGGCCAGCACCGGCAGCCCCACCGGCGCGGCGGTGCTCGCCGACAGGGCGAGCAGGGTGACCTCGCTGGCGGTCTCCAGCCCGAGGCCGAAGAGGAACCCGACCGGCGCCATGTGCCAGGAGGAGCGCACCAGCGAACGGGCCCGCCCGCCGAGAATCCGCTGCACCAGCCCCCGGTTGAGCAGTTGCAGGTCCAGCTCCCGCTCGTCCAGGTCCCCGTGGCGCAGGCGCCCCCAGAGCCGGGCGAGCCCGCCCAGCACCACGGCGTTGAGCACCGCGACCAGCGCCAGGAACAGGGTGGCGGTGACGATCGCGATGGTGGCGCCCACCTCGCGGGCCTCGGCCAGCCCCGGTCCGGTCAGGTTCGCCGAAGCCAGCCCGAGCACCAGCGCCAGCAGCAGCACCACCGCGCTGTGCCCGAGGGCAAAGAAGAACCCGACGCCGACCGGGCGCCGGCCGCGCAGCAGCATCAGCCGGGTGGTGTCGTCGATCGCCGCGATGTGGTCGGCGTCGAAGGCGTGCCGCACCCCGAGCACGTACGCGAGGGTGCCGGCGCCGGCCAGGCCGCCGGCCGCCGCCGGCTGGTTGTTCCAGTACAGGTAGAGGCTCCAGCCGGCGACGTGCAGCGCGGCGACGGCGAGCACGATGCCGCCGAGGCGGGCCCGCTCGGCGCGGCTCCACCGGCCCACCGGGGGTGCGGCACTGGTCGCGGTCGAACTCATCGGACTCCTCCGGCGTGGTCGGGGTCGGTGACGCGGATGGCGTCCACCGGGCAGATCTCCAGGCATTCCAGGCAGCCGGTGCAACGGTCACCGCGGACGACGAGGCCGCCGGGCACGGCCGGATCGCGTGCTCGGGGCAGGTCAGCAGGCATGCTCCGCAGCCCTGGCAGGCGTCGATGCTCACGTATGCCCACCGGGTACCCCCGGGGCGTGCCATCC
>JAEVHO010000513.1 GCA_016802835.1 Micromonospora sp. ATA32
AGGGCGTACTCGTCGAGCTGGGCCCGGGAGAACCGCCACCGCCCGGCGATCAGCTCGGCCCCGACGCCCTGGTTGAACGGCAGCGGGTCGTCGGCGCCGAAGCCCTCGACGCCCCGGTAGCGCTCGCGGATCTGGTCGCTGAACGGGGAGCCACCGACCACGCTGGAGCCCATCGGCACCCGGGTCATCGACTCGACACCGCCGGCGACCACCAGGTCGGCCTGGCCGGAGGCGACGGTGGCGGCGGCGAAGTGCAGCGCCTGCTGGCTCGACCCGCACTGACGGTCCAGCGTGGTGCCGGGGACCGATTCGGGCCAGCCGGCGGCGAGCACGCCGTTGCGGGCGATGTTCCAGGACTGCTCGCCGACCTGGGAGACGCAGCCCCACACCACGTCGTCGACCTCGTCGGGGGCGATCCCGGTGCGTTCGGCGAGGGCACGCAGCACGTGGGCCGAGAGGTCGACCGGGTGCACGCCGGACAGGCTGCCCTTGCGCCGCCCGACCGGGGTGCGTACCGCGCCGACGATAACCGCGTCACTCATCTTTACTCCCCGGTAACTTGGGCTGTCCCGATCCTACGTCGTCGGCGGGCCGGTCGTCCGCCCCCCGGTGGCCCGATCCGCCACCCGCGCCCGTCCGTGCCGGGCCGTGGGGGGTCGCCGCCGCGCCCCGGGGTACGGCCCACCGCCGGCTGGCATGCTGGACCGGTGCAGCCACATGCGTCCCCGGTCCGACAGTGGCGGGTGCCGGCGGCCCTGCCGGTGCTGAAGCTGCTCGGCGCGGTCGTCCTGGTCGGCTCGGACTGGTCTTCGCCGCGGCGACCGGGTCCAGCCGGTGCTGGCCGGCGCGGCCGGCGCCGGGCTGGCCTGCTGGGCGCTGCGCGACCTGGTGGCGCCGGTACGCCTCGCCGCCGACCCCGACGGGCTGACGGTGATCCGCGGCTTCGCCGGCCGGCGACGGATCCCCTGGGCGGCGGTCGAGGCGATCACCGTGGACCGGCGGACCCGGCTCGGGCTGACCGCCGAGGTCCTGGAGATCGACGCGGGCGAGTCGCTGCATCTGTTCGGCCGGTACGACCTGGACGCCCCGCCCGCCGAGGTCGCCGAGGCGCTGCGCGCCGCCCGGGCCGAGGCCGGCCGCTGAACGCCGGGTCCCCTCGGCGGACGCCGGGCCGACCCGGTGCACCGTGGCGAACCGGCAGGCCGACGTCAGCCGGTCAGCGTCGCGGTGCGGACGAGCACCAGGCCGAGCAGCGCCACCACGATGAGCGCGCCACCGGCGACCTGGAAGGCCGTCCGCCGCGTCCGCGGGGCGTAGGCCAGCACCAGGGCCATCAGCGCACCGGTGATCAGTCCACCCAGGTGCCCGGTGACCGAGATGCCCGGCACCGTGAAGGTGAAGATCAGGTTGATCACCAGGATCGGCACGACCTGGGAGGTGTCCCGACCAAGCCGGCGCATGATGACGAAGAGCGCGGCGAAGAGCCCGAAGATGGCGGTCGAGGCGCCGACGTCGCGGAGTTCGGCGCGCCGAAGACGTAGGCCGCGACGTTGCCACCGAAGCCGGCGATCAGATAGAGGGCCAGGAAGCGCAGCGGGCCGAGCACCGCCTCCAGCGACCGCCCGAGCACCCAGAGCGCCCACATGTTGAGCAGCAGGTGCACCACGCCGTAGTGCAGGAACATCGCGGTGAACAGCCGGTAATAGTCCCCGGCGGCGATCCCGTCCGGGAGATAGCCCGGCGGGGTGAGGCCGTAGACCGCACCCCAGGCGGTCAGCGGGGTGCTTCCGCCCATCAGCCCGCCGAAGCCCGAGCCGCCGGCCGCCGCGTCCCCACCCCGGTCCGAGGCGATGGAGAGCAGCATCATCAGCACGTTCAGCGCGATCAGGGTCTTCGTCACATAGCCGTGCCGGCCGGCGGCACCGCCACCGAAGGCGGTACGCGCCGGCCGCACGCTACGGCGTCCCTCGTTCACGCACTCCGGGCACTGGTGCCCGACCGAGGCTTCCCGCATGCAGTCCGGGCAGATCGGCCGGTCGCATCGGGAGCACCGGACGTACGTCTCCCGACCCGGGTGCCGGTAGCAGACCGGGGTGGTCGGCGGGGACTCGCTCACCATGCCCGCCTTCCGTTCCCGACCGTGGGACTCGCAGGCTCGTTCCTCGCGCACACACCGGCCTCACTGCTGCCGACGCGGCCCGGGCGCTCAGTCATGCGAGCAAAGGTACCTCGCGTACCCGCTCAGGACCCCTTGCGCTCGATCTCGACGCGCTCGATGACCACGTCCTGCACCGGCCGGTCGCTCGGGCCGGTCGGGGTGCTGGCGATGGCGTCGACCACCTTCGCCGAGTCCTCGTCCGCGACCTGACCGAAGATGGTGTGCCGGTTGTTCAGGTGCGGGGTCGGCGAGACGGTGATGAAGAACTGCGAGCCGTTGGTGCCCGGCCCGGCGTTCGCCATGGCGAGCAGGTACGGCCGGTCGAAGCGCAGCTCCGGGTGGAACTCGTCACCGAACTTGTAGCCCGGGCCACCGCGCCCGGTGCCGGTCGGGTCGCCCATCTGCACCATGAAACCGCTGATCACGCGGTGCGAGACGGTGCCGTCGTAGTACGGGCCACTGCCCGGCTGACCCGTACGCGGGTCGGTGTATTCGCGGTTGCCCTCGGCCAGGTCCACGAAGTTGCGGACGGTCTTCGGAGCGTGGTTGGGGAAGAGCTCCAGCCGGATCGGGCCAGCGTTGGTGTGCAAGGTGGCGTAGACAGCCTCGGCCACGGGTACTCCTCACTCGTTGGTCAGTTCCATGCGGATCCTCCCATGTGCCCGATCTGGCAGTGCGGAGGCATCCGAAGGTGGAGGATGGCGAAGGAACAACTCCCAGGAGGTGGGACCGTGTTTGGAATCGGGCGGCGTAAGACCCAAGGGCAGCTGGCCAAGGCCGAGCTGAACCAGAGCATCGGCCACCTGATGCAGGCGGCCACGTACGCCGCGAAGGGCGCCGGGGCGACCGTGGGCCCGCGGGTCCAGGTTGCCCGCGGCTATGTCGCGCCGACGGCGGCGAAGGTGCGTGACCGCGCCACCACCGGCTGGGGTTCGACCCTCAGCACACTCGCGCCGCTGGCCGCGGCCGCCCGGGACGGCGCCTCGCAGGCCGGCTCAGTGACCAGGAAGGCGAAGGCGAAGAACATGCGGATGGCCAAGAAGAAGAAGACCCGTCGCGGCGGGATGATGACCGGCCTGCTGGCCGCCGGCACCATCGTCGGCCTGGCCGGGGCGATGGCCATGCGCCGCCGCCGCGAGCAGCAGGAGTGGGCCGAGTACGACCCGACCCGTGCCGTGGAGCCGGTGCGCGACGAGGTGGACACCCTGGTGGTGGAGACGCCGTCCGCGTCGAACGGCTCTACCCCGGGCAGCACCGGGGACAAGGCGAAGCAGCTGGCCGGCAAGATCGGCGAGGAGGTGTCCGCGAAGACCGCCGCCGCGAAGGAGGTCGCCAGGCCGTCCACCGGCAAGGCCACCGCCAAGGGCGACGGTGTGATCGGTAGCACCCCCACCCCGTCCGGCAACAACCGCAGCTGACCGGGCACGCCACCCCCGTGGCGCGGAGAC
>JAEVHO010000514.1 GCA_016802835.1 Micromonospora sp. ATA32
GGGCGGCTGGCCGAGGCGGAACCGGGGCGGTTCGACGCGGCTGGTGCTGGGCGGCGGCGGGCACCCGTGATCCGGGGGGCGCGCGGGTCGGTGGGCCGGGTGGCGGCGGCGCTCGGCGCCGAACTGGGGGTGCCGTGCCGGGTGGCGTACGCCTCGGCGGCCCCGCCGGCCGCCGGTACGGCGGTGGCCCGGCTACGCGCGCGGGGTGCCCGCCGGGTGGCGGTGTCCGCGTACTTCCTGGCCCCCGGGTTGTTCCACGACGCCGTGTCGGCGGCGGCCCGGGACGCCGGCGCGCTGGCGGTCGCCGCCCCGCTCACCGACGCACCGGAGTTGGCCGAGCTGGTCCTGCGCCGCGTCGACGCGCGTCCGGCCTGCCCGTCGCCGGGCGTGCTGGGTGACACGGGCCCCGGACAGCGAACGCCCCGGCAGGGTGATCCCTGCCGGGGCGTGCAGCCTGGTGGTGTGATTGGTCAGGCGGAGTGAGCGCGCAGCACCCGGAGCCCACCGCGGCGCTTGACGGCGCGGCGCTCCTCTTCGCTCATCCCGCCCCAGACGCCGGCGTCCTGACCGGACTCGAGCGCCCACTGCAGGCACTCGTCGGTCACGGAGCAGCGCCGGCAGACGGCCTTGGCCTGCTCGACCTGCAGGAGAGCCGGACCGGACGTCCCGATCGGGAAGAACAGCTCCGGGTCCTCGTCGCGGCAGACAGCATGGTGACGCCAGTCCATGGCGGCAACACTCCTCATTCTGGATGGGTGGCAGATATTGCGGTGCTTTTCCTATATGCATCCGCAGTGCCGATCGTGACGGTTCGCGTCCGACTATTCGGCATTGCGTGAGCAGGCTGTGTAGCCCGGGGACCTGCTGGAACAGCTCAACCTGCCGAGCATATCCAGGCAATGTTCCGGTAACTCACGTTCGCTTGTGAATACTTTCACGAACGGTCGCGATGTCAAGGGTGACGCTCGGAAAAACTCCGGGCGGGTGAGCAAGCTCACGGCCCTTTTGTCCGGGTTCCAGAGCGCTCTGGCTACCCGGCCTACCACAGTCGAGGATCAATATAGTACAGTCCGCGTGACATTGCTGACATTTCCGGCACCTGCCTCTCGGTGTGGCGGGAACCGTCTCGCGACGGTGGGGGACCCGCGTCAACCAAGGGCTGTACCCCAGACCTAGCAGATTACTCTGAGTGCGGCCGGAACGGATGTGAATCTGACTTTCTCCCGCTCGCCCAGATAGTCGCCGTCCAGCTGAAAGGCCTGCGGACGGCTGGAGAGCAGGGTGAACTCCGCCACGTCATGCAGTCGCAGCACCTGGCGACCGTGTGGATCCGGCCGCCGGGAGAAGAACTGGGTCACGGTACGTGTCGTGCTGGCGACCCGGAGCTGGCGCAGCGCCATCACGTCCAACCCCAGGTCGAACGACGCCTCCGGGTTCGGGTTGATCTCGCGCTCGCCCAGGTACGTCCACGGCGCCGTGTTCTGGATGATGACCGTGGCCAGTTCGCTCTCGGCGGCCTCGCCCGGTTGCTCGAGGGTGATCGCCGGATGCCTCCGCTCGGAGGCGAGGAAGTACTGGTTGACCGTGGACCGCAGATAGAGCGCGGGCGTGGAGACCCGGCCCTTGCGCCGGGCCCGCTCCACCCGGTGGATCACCGCCGCGTCTATGCCGAAGCCGGCGCAGAAGGTGAAGTAGCGGTCGTCGGCCCGACCCAGCCCGATCGTCCGGGACCGGCCCAGCCGCAGGCCCTCCAGGATCATGCTGGTGCCGTCCGGCCACTCCCGGGGCAGGCCGAGCGCGCGGGCGAAGACGTTGGTCGAGCCGCCCGGTACGGTCGCCAGCGCCGGCAGCCGGTCGGCGAGCGACCCGCCGGTTGGCACCGTGGGCGGCTCCGCCGTCATCAGGCCGTTCACCACCTCGTTGACGGTGCCGTCACCACCCAGGGTGACGACCAGGTCGACGCCCTCCTCGGCCGCCTCCCGGGCCAGATCGGTGGCGTGACCCCGGCGACGGGTGTACCGCACCGAGAGGTCGACTTCGCTGCGCAGCGCCCGGACCAGCACGTCCCGGCTGCGTTCGCTGGTGGTGGTGGCCTTCGGATTGACCACCAGGACGGCCCGCATGGGCGGCACTGTACCGCGAGTCACCCCGGGTATCGTGTCGCGCGTGGCCATCGACTCCGACCCGATTCCAGTCACCCTCCGCTGGGCGGTCCGGTTGCTGCGGGGGGAGGCGGTCGCCCTCGGGCTGGTCGCCGCCTGGCTGGTCTGGGCCGATCTCACCGCCACCACCACCGATCTGCCCTCGGCGCTGCTGGTCACCGCGTTCGCACTGGCCGGCGTCGCCGCCCTCTGGGCCCTCGGTACGGCGCTGGCCCGGCGCCGGGCGGGTGCCCGGGCGCCGGCGATCGTGCTCCAGCTGATGCTGCTGCCGATCGGCTGGTACATGATCCAGGGCGGGATGGGCTGGCTGGGCGTCCCGTTGATGGCCCTCGGCCTCGGTGTCTGCGCGCTGCTGGTCAGCCCGCCCACGACCAGGGCGCTCGGCTTCGAGTGAGGGACGCGGCCGGCCCGACGGCCGGCCGGTGGCTCACCAGCCGGAGGAACGCCGGGTGAGCAGGGTGATGGTCGCCCGACCGTCGCCCGCGGACGCGCCGGCCGAGGTGGTCAGCGCCGTGAGCACCTTCCACGCGAAGGACGACTCGGACGGCAGCGTGGCGCCGCCTACGGTCGGCACGGTGACCTCGACCGTGAGCGCGTCGTCGGTGACGGCGAACCGGCATTCGAGCTCGGCGTCCCGGGTGGCGATGGAGAGCAGCATGGCGCACGCCTCGTCGACCGCGATCCGTAGGTCCTCGATCTCGTCGAGCGCGAACTGCAGACGCGCCGCGAGGCCCGCCGTGGCCGTGCGGAGCACGCCGAGATAGCCGCCGTCCGCGGGCACGGTGAGGTGCACCACGTCGTCATCGGTCATCGACTGTCCGGTCAGTTGAGTCACGCCTCATCCCCCTGGTCGGGGACTCTACCGGGTCAGCCCCCGGGCGGGTGGGCGCGGCCGCCGCCTGACCGGCGAGACCCTGCAGGGCGGGCCCGGTCAACCGGTACGGCACCCACTCCTCCAGCGGGGCGGCCCCGATCGCGGCGTAGAAGCCGGCCGCCGGGTTCCAGTTGATCATCCACCACTCCAGCCGCTGGTAGCCGCGCTCGACGCAGATCGCCGCGAGGGTGGCCAGCAGCAACCGGCCGGCCCCGGTGCCCCGGGCGGCCGGTCGGACGTACAGGTCCTCCAGGTAGATGCCGTGCACGCCGGCCCAGGTGGAGAAGTTGAGGAACCAGAGCGCGAAGCCGAGCGGCCGGTCCGCGTCGTCCACCGCGACGTGGCAGTAGAGCGCGGGCGCCGGGCCGAACAGGGCTTCGGTGAGCTGCTCCCCGGTCAGCCGGCACTGGTCGGCGGCCCGCTCGTACTCGGCCAGTTCGTGCACCATCGCGACGACGCCGGCACGTCCTCGGGACGTGCCGGCCGGATCGTCGGTGCGGAAGCCCCGAGGGTCACGCCTTCTTGGTCTCCCAGAAGATCTTGGAGATCTCGTCGATCTT
>JAEVHO010000515.1 GCA_016802835.1 Micromonospora sp. ATA32
TTGTCCACCGGCGCGGTCGGTCGCATCGCGAAGTCCTGCGTCCAGGTCATCCGGGTGCCCTCGGGCTCCTCGGTGTAGCGCCAGTGGATCCGCATGTACGGCGAGCTGGAGCCGGCTGTTGGTGTTGATCCGCTCGGTCATCCCGGCGTTGTCCACCGGCGCGGTCGGTCGCATCGCGAAGTCCTGCGTCCAGGTCATCCGGGTGCCCTCGGGCTCCTCGGTGTAGCGCCAGTGGATCCGCATGTACTCGAACGGGCCGGTCTCCACCCGGTGCGCCCGGACCTCCCGGTTCGCCGGGTCGGCGGTGCGCTCACTGACCCAGCTCCAGGACACGCCGTTCTCGTCGGGCACCATGGTCAGCCGGAACACCACGGTGTCGCCCTCGCGGCGCAGGATGTCCACCGCGGCGTACTCCGTGAACAGCTCGGTCCACCGGGCCACGTCGTTGGTGATCTCCCAGACCAGCGGCAGCGGCGCGGCGATGACGATGCCGTTCTCGGTGTGCCCGGGCGGGTCGACCCGGCGGGCGACCAGCTCGGCGACCGCGGGGATGCTCAGCTGCCCGGCCTGTTCCGGGATCTGCACCCGCCACCGGTCGGCGACGACGGCCTGCAGTTCGAGCAGGGCCAGCGAGTCCATGCCCAGCTCCTCCAGGCTGGCGGCGGGCGCCCGGGCGGCGGCGTCGGCGTCCAGGCCGCAGTGCGCCACCAGGATGTCGGTTATCTCCGTGGCCATGGGTCGGCCGTGGGTGACGGTCATCGGGTCCTCCTCAGATGTGGGCCGGACGGGACAGCGCCGTCGGCGGGATCGCGGTCCGCGGCCAGCGCGGGATCGCGGTTCGGGGCGGCGGGCACCGGGGCGGGGGCGTGGTTCGGACCGGCACCCTCGCTCAGCAGGCGGTCGACCAGGCCGGTGGAGTAGCGCCCCTTGCGGAATCCGGCGTCGTCGAGCACCCGCCGGACGAAGGGGATGGTGGTCCGCACGCGGCCGGCGATGTCGAACTCACCGAGGGCCCGTTCCAGGCGGTTGAGCGCCAGCTCACGGTCGGGGGCCCAGACCGCCACCTTGGCCAGCAGCGAGTCGTAGTGCGGGCTCACCAGGTAGCCGGGGTGTCCGTGGGTGTCCACCCTGGTGAACGGGCCGCCGGGCGGGTTGAACCGTTCCAGCCGACCCGGGGTGGGCACGAAGGCCCGGTCCGGGTCCTCCACGTTGACCCGACACTCGATCGCCACGCCGTGCGGGCGGATGTCCTCCTGCCGCAAGCGCAGCGGCACCCCGGAGGCGACGTGCAGCTGCTCGTGGACCAGGTCTATCCCGGTGATCATCTCCGTCACCGGGTGCTCCACCTGGATCCGGCAGTTGATCTCAAGGAAGTGGAACCGTTCGGCGTCGTCGACCAGGAACTCGACGGTCCCCGCCCCGGTGAAGCCGACCTCGAGCACGCCGCGCAGCGCGGTCTCGGCGATCGTCTCCAGCGTGGCCGGGGAGAGCGCCGGGGCCGGCGCCTCCTCGACCAGCTTCTGGTGACGTCGCTGCACCGAGCAGTCCCGGGTGCCCAGGTGCACGCCGTTGCCGTGCCCGTCGCAGAGCACCTGCACCTCGACGTGCCGGGCGTCGGTCAGGTAGCGCTCGACGTAGACCCGGTCGTCGGCGAAGGCGGCCTGCGCCGCGGCCCGGGTGCGCGCGTACGCCCGGGACAGCTCGGCCGGGGAGTGGACCACGGTCATGCCCCGGCCACCGCCCCCGGCGGCCGCCTTGACGATCACCGGATAGCCGATCTCGGCGGCGATCTCGGCGGCCCGGGCGGCCGTCGGCACCGTCTGCACGCTGCCCGGCGGCAGCGGCAACCCGGCCTGCTGCATCAACGCCCGGGCGGTCGACTTGTCGGCCAGCGCGGCCATCACGGCCGGCGGCGGACCGATGAACGTCAGCCCGTTCTCGGCGCAGATCTCGGCGAAGTCGGCGTCCTCGGAGAGGAAACCGTATCCCGGGTGCACCGCCTCCGCGCCGGTCCTCCGGGCGGCCTCGATGATCGCGGCGGCGTTCAGGTAGCTCCGCCGGCTGGCCGACGGTCCGATCCGGACGGTCTCGTCGGCGAGTCGGACCGCCGCCGAATCGGCGTCCGCGCTCGAATAGACCACCACCGTACGGACGCCGAGCTCCCGGCAGGCCCGCAGTACCCGCAACGCGATCTCGCCGCGGTTGGCGATCAGCACCTTCTCGAACATCCTCACACCACCCGAGCTTCAGGCCGGTTCCAGCCGGACCAGCGGTTGGTCGTACTCGACGGGTTTGCCGTCGTCCACCAGGACCTCGGCCACCCGACCGGCGCGGTCGGCGGTGACCTCGTTCATCAGCTTCATCGCCTCGACAATGCCGACCACCTGGCCCGGCCGGACCAGATCCCCGACCGCGACGAAGGGCGCCGCGCCCGGCTCCGGCGCCCGATAGAACGTGCCGACCATCGGCGACCGCACGGTGACCAGGTCGTTCTGCTCGGGCGTGGGCGCCGGTTCGGGGGCGACCGGCAGCGACGGCCCAGGTTCGGCCGAGCCGTGCCACTCGACCTCCAGCACGGTCTCCCCGCTGCGCAGCCGGACCCGGCGGACCGGGCCGGAGAGCTCGGAGACGAGTTGACGGGCGTGTCGGCGCAGCCCGGCCAGCACGGAGTCGTCCTCGGCCGCGTCGGCGCTCATCGGGTCCCCAGCACGACACCGGCGCCGACGCGAGGCGTGCCGAAGCGCCGGAACCGCTGCCGGCGGCGCCGGACCAGCGTCGCGGACGGCACGTCGAGCAGCGGGACGAGGTTCGTCAGCAGCGCCCGGCGCAGCAGCTCGGCGGCCCCCTCCGGGTCGTCCTGGGCGGCCGTCGCGGGCTCAGGCACGATCTCGTCGACGATGCCGAGAGCGCACAGGTCCGGGGCGGTGAGCCGCAGCGCGCGGGCGGCCTGCGGGGCCGCGGAACTGTCCTGCCACAGGATCGCGGCGCATCCCTCGGGGCTGATCACCGAGTACACCGCGTGTTGGAGCATCAACACCCGGTCGGCGACCGCCAGCGCCAGGGCGCCACCGCTGCCGCCCTCGCCGGTGATCACCGCGATGACCGGGGTGGGCAGGCAGCTCAGCGTGAGGATGTTCTCCGCGATGGCGGCGGCCTGCCCGTGTTCCTCCGCGCCGACGCCAGGGTCGGCGCCCGGGGTGTCGACCAGGGTGACCACCGGCAGACCCAGCCGGGCGGCGAGCCGCATCAGCCGCAACGCCTTGCGGTGGCCCGCCGGGCTGGCCATACCGAAGTTGTGGGCGACCAGTTCGGCGGTGGTGTGTCCCTTCTGGTGGCCGATAACCATCACGTGCCGCCCGTCGAGGCGGGCCAGTCCGCCGACCACCGCCGGGCAGTCCGACCCGAGCCGGTCGCCGTGCAGCTCGGTGAAGCCGGCGAACGCGGTGTCGAGATAGTCCAGAGTGGTCGGCCGGCCCGGGATGCCGAGCCGCGCGTACCGTGTCCCAGGCGTCGGTGCCCGCCGGACCCGGGCGGCGGGTCGGGCCGGCGACCCCGTTCGGTATGGCGTCGCCGATCCG
>JAEVHO010000516.1 GCA_016802835.1 Micromonospora sp. ATA32
CACGCGTGACGCCCGTGACGCCCGGGTACGTCCGTACGTCCTGGTCACCTGCCGTGCGGTGACGACGGGCTGAGCCTGTGCGGCCTCCCGGCCGCCCGCCGGTGGGGCCGCGAGCGACCCCACCGGCAGGTTGTCGACGTGCATGATCCGCTCCTTCGGGAGGGTTCGGTCAGCCGGCGGCCGACGGGATCGGCGGCTGGACCGGGGCGCCGCCGGTCTTCACGGCCTCGACCTGCTTGCGGAAGAGGTCCTGGGTCCACGGCCAGGCGGCGTACTCGTCGGGCTTGAGCGCGCTGGCCCAGGCGGCGAGGTCCTGCTGCTGCACGAGCACGATCGGGAAGGTCAGCTCCTTGGGGACGTCCTTGCCGTCGAGCAGGTCGATCGCCTCCCAGAGGGCCGCCACCGACTGACCCGGGTCGGACATCACGGCGACCGAGCCGTTGTCGAGCTTGCTGTCCTTCCAGTACGTCAGCGCGCGACCGTTGGTCTCGAAGGTGAGCGCCGGCACCGGCTTGCCGGCCGTGGTGAAGGCCTGGGCGACCCCGTAGCCGTCACCGCAGCCGATGACGCCGTCCACCTTCGGCACGCTGGACAGCACGCCGAGGACGGCCTTCTGCGCCTTGGCGCCGTCGCACATCCCGTTGACGGTCGCGGCGACCTTGATGTCCGGGTTCTTGGCCAGGATCTCCTGCGTGGTCCGGTACATCTCCTCCTCGGGCTGGGAGCCGACCACGCCCCGGCTGACGATGACCGTGCCCTTGCCGCCGATGCCCTTGACCAGCGGCTCGGCCGCGGCCGTCGCCCAGTCCTTGAAGCTGTTGAGCAGGACGTGGGCGCAGGGGGCGTCGATTGCCGAGTCGAAGACCACGACCTTGATGCCGGCGTCGCAGGCCTGCTGGATGACCGGCTTGAGCGCGGTCGGCGAGGCCGGGTCGATGAGCAGGGCGTCCGGCTTCTGCAGCAGCAGGCTCTTGATCTGCGCGACCTGCTCGGTGGCCGAGTTCTCGCCGGGCGCGTTGACGACCTTGAACTTGCCGATCAGCCCGTCGCTCTGCGCCTTGCTGGCGGTGGCCTCGAACTTGGCGATCATCGTCTGTCGCCAGCCGTTGCCGATGAAGCCGTTGCTCAGCGCGATGAACGGCTTGTCGCCGCTTCCGCTCCCGCCGCCGTCTTTCGAGCCCGAGCCGCAACCGGATGCCGCTACCGCGATGGCGGCCAGGAGCGAGGTCGCGGCCGCGGCGCGCCAGCGCCGGGATGTGTGGTGGATGCGCATGGTGGGGGGGCCTCCAGGAAGAGCGGTCCCGCCGGAGCGGGACGCGGTGTGCGCAGGTTGCCTGGCCGCCACGGGGGTGGGGCGAGGTGCAGTTATTACAGACCTGTAGTGACAGGTGCGCTAGATCCGCGTTAAAAACGTGTTACAGGTCACAGTGTTCTTGGTGGCAGAGGCATAACGGCCGGCGGAATCTCCGATGGGCTGCCTCTCGGCCAAGATCCCGTCCCGAAACTTTCGACGATCCTGTAATGACAGCGCCATCGGCATGGCATGCTGGACCCGATCGACGAGAAGGGGATCCATGACGATGACCTACCGGCGGTTGACCCGTGACGGGGGCGAACCGCTGTGGATGCAGCTGATGCGGGAGCTGCGCAGTCAGATCGAGTCCGGTGAGATCGGCCCGGACCAGCCGCTGCCCTCCGAGGCGGAGTTGAGCGACATCTTCGGCGTCTCTCGCACAGTGGTGCGGGAGGCGCTGCGTGAACTCGTCCAGCAGCGGATGATCTACAAGGTCAAGGGGCGGGGCGCCTTCGTCGCTCCACGTAAGACGGAGCTGCACTTTGTCGGCTCGGTGTCCGGGTCAGCCCACGACCTGCGGGAGGCCGGCCGCAGGGTGGCCACCCACACGATCAGTCAGAGCGTCGGCGAGGCGGACAAGCGTGAAGCCGAGCTGCTGCAGATCCCGTACGGCCAGCAGGTCGTGCGGATGCGCAGACTCCGACGTGTCGACGGACAGCCGTGGTTGCTCGTCGACACCGCCCTGCCGGCCCGCCTGGTGCCCGGTCTGGAGCGCGCCGTGCTCGAGAACCAGTCACTGTACGACGTCCTGCGACGCCGATACGGGCTGGAGGCCGCCGCGGCCGACCGGTGGATCGAAGCGGTCTTCCCCGAGCCCGAGGACGCCGCGCTGCTCGAAGTGACCACCTCGACGCCCCTGCTGGGCATCGAATCCGTGGCCTGGCTGCCCGACGGCACCCGGTTCGAGGCCTACTACGCGTTGCACCGCAGCGACCAGACCCGGTTCTTCGTCGGCATCCGCTGACACCTCAGGCCCCGCGGGCCGAGCGTGACCGCCACCGACCGGCCTGACCGGTGTTGCTCCGCCGGAACGGCCGGTTCGGAAACTCAGCCCTGTTCCTGGTTGTCGGACGGCAGCAGGACGTCGCACATCCGTTCGGCCAGCCGCTCGCTGAAGGCGTCCTCGATCCACCCGCACCGCAGCACGAGCGCGGCAACGTCGCCGGATACCCGTGCGTGCAGGGGGTGCGAGTGAGTGATCGTATCGCTACGATGGGTCAGCGTTCCCGACGGAAAGAGGTCGTCTCCGAGTGCCATGCCCCACCAGTCGATCCGCGCCGGCGGCGGTACCGAGGCGATCCGCGTCGCCGGCGTCCGACTGGCTGACCAGTCTCGTCCGGCGGGTCGTGCTGATCGCGGCCGCCATCGGGGCCGGCTTCCTGGTCGCTGCCCTGTTCGGCGGGCCGGCCGCCGCGAGTGCGGCCGACCGCTCCAGTTCGGATGATGCGGCCCTTCAGCAGGTCCGCGCCGCGGTCGGTACGACCGTGCGGCTCGCCCTCGAAGAGCGTCCGAGCGCCGACCGGAATCACCCGGGTAGCGGCCCGGTCCGGACGGTCGTCACGACGCTCACCCGGGTCACCGGCACCGCCTTGTCGCCCGACCTCCGCGCGGTGATCGGCTCGGCGCTCCCGCCAGCGTCCGACCCGTCCGGTCCGACCGTTCCGCCGGCGCGCTCGCCAGCGCCGTGGCCGGGACCGGATTCCGGTCCGTCCAGCGCGCTGTCCGAGCATCCCGTGCCGACCGCGCCGGAGTCACCCCGAGACTCGACATCCGCGCCGACGGTTCCGAGCGCGGTGCCGGCCATGGCGACATCGCCGCCGTCGGCATCCGTCGTCAGTCCGGTGCATCCCGCCGCGTCGACCGGGCACGGCGCCGTCCGGCCGGACGCGCAGGCTGTGTCGTCCGGTCATCCGGGCCGGCCCGTCCCACCCGCCGACGAGGACGCCGTCGGCGTCCATAACGGATCCGGGCCCGGGCCCGGGTTGCTCCGCGCGCCCGGCTGCAGTCGTGGTGCGGCGCCGGCCGGTGCCCACGACCGGTGCCGGACCTCGTCGAGGGCCTGTCTCCCTCAGTCGGTGGCCCGTCCCGGCTGAGGTCGGTTGCCCCGCCCCGGCGGACCAGGGCCCGAAGGTCGCGTCCTTCCGCTCGCGGGTTCAACCGCGCCCGTGCCCGTCCGCTGTGGCGGCGCCCCGGGCTCAGGCCTGACCGTCATCGCC
>JAEVHO010000517.1 GCA_016802835.1 Micromonospora sp. ATA32
CAGGAAGCCGTCGAACGCCGTTACTCCGCGTTCAAAGGCCCGCTCGCCGTCGCCGCGATCTACCTGAAGAACAACCGCCGGATCACCGCCATGATCACCGTGGTCTGCCTCGCCCTGCTCATCTTCAGCCTGATCGAACGCCAGGTCAGACAGGCTCTGGCCGCTGCCGGCCAGAGCACCGTCGCCGGTCTCTACGCCGGCCGCCCCGCCGTTCCGACCACCCGGCTCATCCTGCAAGCCCTCGCCACTATGAAGATCATCCCCGCGACCGGCCGCAACCCACCCACCATCCCTCACCCCACGCCCTTACAACTCCGCCTCCTCGAACTCCTCGACATCGACCCACTGGAATGGTGCTGAGAATCAGCCACGTGCGGAATGCAGGGCTAGCCGGCCGGCCGGGGTCAACCCGAGCGGTGCCTGCCTGGGCTTGATCATCTCGTCCTCCTTCACGTCGGGGCGCCGCCCCGACCCCTACCCCCGAGCCGCCTGCCCGTACCCCGCCGCGCTCCTTCCGGGACACCGCCCGGGTGGGCGGTGCTGCGGCAGCGGATCGCCGCACACGGGCTGCGGAACTCGCTGCTGGTGGCGGTCGCCCCGCCGTCCACCATCGCTTCGTTCGCAGGCTGCTACCAAGATGCGGGCCGGTGTTCCGTTCTTCAGGGTGGGGGTGGAGGCCCGCGCGGGGAGGGCTGCCAGGCTCGAGCCGTGCCTTAGACCGGGTGGTTCTGCTGCTGGATGTACTGATGCAGGACACTGAACGGTGCACCGCCCATGGAGCCTGCGAAGTATGAGCCTGACCAGAGCTGGTTGGCCCGGTAGTAGTGGTGCACGGGGTCGGGGAACTCCTGCCGCATCCGCCGCGAGGATACGCCTTTGAGGGAGTTGACGAGTTTCGACGGGGCCACCTTGGGCGGGAAGTTCACGAGTAGGTGGACGTGGTCGTTCTCGCCGTTGAACTCGACCAGTTCGGTTTCGAAGTCGGCGCACACGGCCCGCATGATCTCCTCCATCCGGGTCAGGTGCCGGTCACCGAACACCTTGTGCCGGAGCTTGGTCACGAAGACCAAGTGAGCGTGTAGGGCAAAAATGCAGTGCCTGCCGGTACGGATGCCTTCCAGCTCAGCCATAAACCAATGGTACGCTGCGGCTGTGCAGCTTCGTTACAACTACCGGCTGTACCCGGACGCCGTCCAGCGCGAGGCACTGGCCAGAGCGTTCGGGGTGCGCGCGCGTGGTGTTCAACGACGGGCTGCGCGCACGGCAGCAGGCGCGGGCCAACGGCGAGAGATACGTCTCGGACGGTGAACTGTCCAAGCAGGTCATTACGCAGGCCAAGACCACACCCGAGCGGGCCTGGCTGGGTGAGGTGTCGTCGGTGGTGCTCCAGCAGGCTCTGGCGGACCTGAACGTGGCGTACCGCAACTTCTTCGCCTCGATCGACCCTGCTGGTTAATTGATGTTTATGCAGCCAGGGTCAGGTCGAGGCGGGAGAGGTGACTGGTTCTGCTGCGGTCGAGGGGTACGTCGTTGAACCAGGCATCCAGGCGGATGAAGTTCAGTGCTACCCCGCTGAGGACGTGTTGTAGGTGGGTTTTGTGCAGGCCGCGGTAGCGGGCGTGGCGGGTGTCGGTGACCGCGACGGCCTGACGGATCGTGCCTTCGACTCCGGCGCGTAGCCGATATGTCTGCCGGAACCGGGCGGTGGTCTGCCGGGCCCGGGCCTGGGTGAGTGCCTCCTGCACGCGGCGGGGGCGGATGGTCAACTGCCGGCCGCCGCGACGTGCGGTGGTGCACTGGGTCTTGACCGGGCAGGCCCGGCAGGTGTCGGTGTCGAACTTGACCACGATCGTCTCCACGCCCCGTTGCCGGGCGGGGCTCCACGCGGTGCTGGTCTTGCCCTGCGGGCAGGTCACCGTGTGGGTGTCGAAGTCGACATCGAAGGCGGCGGCGTCGAACCCGGCTCCGGCGCGGGCCTGGGCGCTGACATCGGCCAGCATCGGAGTAATCAGATGGATGCCGAACCGGTCGGCGGATTCGACGAGCAGATCAGCGGAAGGGTAGCCGGAGTCCACCAGATGCTCATCTGGCAGCAGTCCTCGCCGGGC
This sequence comes from Micromonospora sp. ATA32, assembly GCA_016802835.1. Lineage (GTDB taxonomy): Bacteria > Actinomycetota > Actinomycetes > Mycobacteriales > Micromonosporaceae > Micromonospora. The sequence continues at coordinate 2,109 of JAEVHO010000517.1, forward strand.
CAGGCTCTCGTGGATCGGGGTGGTCATCGCCGCGTCGGGCACGGCGGCGTCGGTGGTGGCCACGTTGGTGATGATGTTCGGCAGGCTCTGCTCGCCCGGCCCGCCCTCCTGGTCACCGTCCTGCTCGTCGGTGCAGGTTTCGCTGAGGTGGACCTTGTACCCGGTCCAGAACAGGTCCCGCTTGCCGCCGCGGCGGGCGTCGGTATCGTACGGGGAGGTGATCCGGCATCTGCCAGGCGGGAGACCATGCACATCCGCCTCCCGCCGTGTGATCACCTCCCGTCCTCGCCGATCGACAACGATCACATAGTTCTGCAGCAGGACCTGGCGCAGCACGTCCACCGCGGGCAGCTGGGCCAGCCACGCCGGCGTGTGCGGGGCGTACACCGCGCGCAGCAGCGTGAACCCGTCAGCGCCGTACGCAGCAGCGAGGGCGTCGCGTTTGGTCTGCGAGCCGGGTAGCCGCCACGAGTCCACCCGCACCCCGTAGCGGGCAGTCCAATCAGTCACGTCCAGGGTGTCGGCCAGCCAGTCCGGCGCGGTCACCGCGAGGGCCTCCAGGGCCGCGCGTACCGATTCCCCGGCCAGTTCGAGCCGGTTCAGATCGCGTACCGCGGCCAGCACGTGCGTTGAGTCGGTGCGCTGCTTACCGCCGGGCTTGAGTAGCCCCCGCGCCACCAGCGCAGCCAGCAGCAGATCCAGCGCCGTGTCCACCATGGCGTGCTCGACCAGCCGGGCCCTGAACTCGGCCAGGATCGACGGGTCGAACCCGTCATCAGCCAGGTCCAACCCCAGGCCGTACTTCCAGTCGATACGTACCCGCACCGCCTCGGCGGCCTGCCGATCGGTCAAATGCTCCGCGAACTGCAACACAGTCACCAACATCAACCGGCCCGGTGACCACCCCGGCCGGCCCCGCACCCCGAACGCCGCCGCGAACACCTCATCGGCGTACAGCTCACCCAACTCATCCCGAATGACCACCGCAAGCGGCGCCCGCCGCCCCCGGTACATCGCCTGCACCGCCACGGCGATCTCCTGCGACGGCTCAGGCCACGGCGCCGGCTGCAGAGACATCAAGACCCGATCCTACGGCCGGGACGAGGGGAAGGAACGGTACCGGCCGCCGGGAGATCCTCCACGAACCGATACAAGCCGGACCAGACGCCACGCCGAACAAACGGCCATCAATTAGCCAGCAGAGTCTCGATCGTCGGCAAACGCAAGGGCCGTAAGCTGGCCCCACCGCGTTTCCGCTCGCGTAAGGACAACCGGCAGGCCATCCGCTTCACCAGGAACAGCAGGTTCGTGGTCCTGGGCAACGGCCGGCTGCGACTGCCGAAGGTCGGCGACGTGCCGGTCCGGTGGTCACGGAACCTGCCGGCCGAGCCCAGCTCGGTCACGGTGATCCGGGACGCGGCGGGTCGGTACTTCGCCTCGTTCG
>JAEVHO010000518.1 GCA_016802835.1 Micromonospora sp. ATA32
GCTTGCATACCAAGGGTGTCCGGCCGTCAGCCGACGATAGCCGTCAATACATCGTCCAGCGTCACCACGCCGAGCGGGCGCCGGCCGTCGCTGACCAGCCCCTTGAGCGCCGCCTCGATCTGGACGGCGGCGCCGTGGCCGCGCTGCTCGGCGGCGGCCCGGCGGAATTCCCGGACCGCTACCGGACGACGGATCTACGGGCGTTGGTGCCCGTCCGATCACGCACAGTAGTTGTTCATGGCTCGCTGGACCGGCAGGTGCCGGTAGAGATGAGCCGCACATTCGTCGCCGGCGCGACCGCCGCGGGCACCGACATCACGCTGCTTGAGCTGCCTAAATGCGAGCATTTCGGCCTCATCGACCCCGAGTCGCCGGCCTGGCCGCAGGTCACCGACGCGTTGCGGTCCTTGCACGATGATCACTAGGCATTGACGCAGCGTCGCCGACCGGGTAGAACGCCGAGGGGGCGGCATGGCCCTGCAACGCTCCCGGAAGGAACTCGGTGTCGCAGATGAACCGCAGGCGGGCACTCCAGCTGCTGGCCGCGCTCGGTACGACCGGACTGGCCGCGGGATGCAGCTCGGGCGCCGACAGCCGGTCGGAGAGTGGGGGCACCCCTATCAAGATCGGTCTCATCGCACCGATGACCGGCGGTTACAAGCCGATCGGTGACGAGATCATCAACGGTTTCCAGCTCTTCCTGACGCTCAACAACCAGCGGCTCGGCGGCCACCCGGTGACCCTGGAGACCGCCGACGAGGGCGAGACCGAGAAGACCGGCAAAGCCGCCGCCGAGGGCCTGCTGAAGAAGGGCGTCCTGGCGCTCACCGGCGTGGTCAACTCCCCCGTCATGGTCGGCATCCGGGACACCGTCGAGCAGGCCCGGGTGCCCCTGATCGGCTCCAACGCGTCGCCCAAGAGCCTGCAGAGCGTCGTCTACATCTGGCGCACCTCGTACGTGCTCGACGAGCCCGGCATGGCCCTCGGGTCGTACCTCCGGCAGGAGCTGCCGCGCGGTGCCCGGGTCGCGATCATCGCGCCCGAAGGCGTCGGCAGCCGGGACGTCGTCGGGGGCTTCCGGCTCGGGTTCGGCCAGGACGATCCGCGGATCGCGGGCGAGCCGGTATGGACCAACCCGACCATCAGCCCGAACAACAACACCTACGACAACGACATCCGCAAGGTGCTGCTCAAGCGGCCGACCGCGATCTTCTGCTTCTTCGCCGGCCCGCCCGCGGTCCATTTCATCAAGCAGCTGTACCGGGCGGGCTACCGCGGACCGATCTACGCCCCCGGCTTCCTCACCGAGGGCACGGTGCTCAACGAGGTCAAGGCGATCGAGGCCGCCAACATCACCACCGCGCTGAACTACTCGGCCGACCTGAACAACACGGCCAACCGGACGTTCGCCTCGGCGTACCGCAAGACACACAACACCTCGCCCACCACGTACGCGACCGCGTCGTACGACGCGGCGCAGGTGCTCGACAAGGCGATCCGGCTGGCCGGGCCGGACCCGGACCCGCAGCAGGTCAACCTGGCCCTCGGCAAGATCGGTCAGATCGACAGCCCGCGCGGGGCCTGGCAGTTCAACCAGCCGCGTACGCCCCAGCAGAAGTGGTACCTGCGCAAGGTCGAGCGCGACGGCCAGCTGCTCTCCAACGTCCTGGTCAACGAGCTGTCCACGCTCGGCTGAGCGACCGCCGCCCCACATCGGGGTCGGTCTCCCTCTGGGAGGCCGACCCCGTTCCGTACCGTCTCGCGGGGGCTGTCGCCCCGTCCCACAGGGCTGTCGCCCCGTCCCGCAGGGCTGTCGCCCCGTCCCGCAGGGCTGCCGCCCCGTCCCGCAGGGGGGCCGTCGCCCCCGGTCTCGCTGGGCCCGTCGCCCGGCACTCGTGAACTCAGTGGCGCAGCTCGGCGATGCAGCACTTCACGCTGCCGCCGCCCTTCTTCAGCTCGGCCAGTTCCACCGGCACCGGGTGGTACCCGGCCGCCTTCAGTTTGCCGGCGAGCCGGGTGGCCTCGCTGTTCAGCACGACGTTCGCCCCGTCGCTGACCAGGTTCAGGCCGAAGGCCATCGCGTCCTCGTCGTCCGCGATCACCGCGTCCGGGAGGAGCTGGGTGAGCACCCGCTGGCTGGCCGCCGAGAACGCGCCCGGGAAGTAGACGATGTTCTCGTCGTCGATCGAGGCGAGCGCCACGTCCAGGTGGTAGAAGCGCGGGTCGACCAGGCGCAGTGAGACCACCGGGCGGCCGAGCGCCTCCTGGGCCTCGGCGTGGGCGGGGATCTCGGTCCGGAAGCCGTGCCCCGCGAGGATCAGGCCGCCGTGCGCCTCCGGCAGGTACGCGAAGTCGCCCTCACCCTCGTTGGTCTCGCTGGGCGCGATGAACCGCCAGCCCTGTTCCTCGTAGAAGGCGCGGTGCACGGCTGCCTCGGCGGCCCGCTGCTCGTGCTTGAACTGGGCCCCGTAGACGGTCCCGTCCACCACGAAGGCGCCGTTGGCGGCGTAGACCATGTCGGGCAGCGCGCGCTCGGGGGTGAGCACGTGCACCTCGTGGCCGAGCCCGACCAGGGTCTCGCGCAGCCGGTCCCACTGCTTGACCGCCAGCTCCGCGTCCACGGGGGTGGTGACGTCCATCCACGGGTTGATCGCGTACTCGACCGCGAAGTGCTCGGGCGAGCACATGAGATATGTCCGCTTTCGCGGGACTCGCTGCTGGTTCACGGTGACCAAGAGTAGGTACCGTGGAACCTCGATAACAGCCACAACCATTGCTTCCCAGAGGCGGAACGTTGCAGATAGATGGGGTTGACCAGCGGATCATTGCGTCGCTCGTGGCGGACGCCCGCGCGTCGTACGCCGACATCGGCACCCGGGTGTCACTCTCCGCCCCCGCGGTGAAGCGACGGGTTGATCGACTCCGCGCCGCCGGGGTGATCCGGGGCTTCACCGCAGTGGTCGACCCGGCCGCGGTCGGCTGGACCACCGAGGCGTTCGTCGAGCTCTTCTGCGCCGGCCGGACTACCCCGGCGCAGATCGGCGTGGCCGCCCGCCGCCACCCCGAGGTGGTCGGCGCGTACACCGTCTCCGGCGAGGCCGATGCGCTGGTGCACCTGCGGGCCGCCGACATCTCCCACCTGGAGGAGGCGCTGGAACGGCTGCGGGCCGAGCCCTTCGTGACCTCCACGCGGAGCACGATCGTGCTCTCCCGGCTGGTCGAGTCACCCGGCGTCGGCCCCTCCACCGGCTGACGACGGGCCCCCGGCGTCGGCGGAACCTTGCCGCACCGGGTTGCGTCGAATCGGCCATGAAACGGGGATCAGTCGCCACCGCGACCGGCACGCTCGCCGCGCTCACCCTGCTGGCCGGGAGCACCGCACTGCCCGGTGCCGTCCAGCCGGACCGGCCGACCGCCGCAGCCCGGCCTGGTCTCCTTCGACTCGTGCGCCCGACGCCATCCGCCGGGCTCCGGGCCGCCGCCACCGCGTCGGTCGGGCCCCGTGGGGCTTCGCCGGACGGCTGGCGCACCGGCGTCGACCTGACGC
>JAEVHO010000519.1 GCA_016802835.1 Micromonospora sp. ATA32
GCGACGGGGCACCGAGCGTCGGGTGTCGTCGATGGTGGCCGGTGACCTGTTCGGTCCCCGCCGGGTGCGGGTGCGCCGTGGCGCGCCGCAGCCGACTCCACAGCCAGCGCCCCGGCCCGCGCCCGGGCCGGTCGTGGACGGCGGCCGGGCCATCGAGGGTGAGATCGTCGAGCCGGGCCGGCCCTGACGCGGGCACCGTACGGACCCGACGAAGCGCCCCCCGGGGGAAACCCCGGGGGCGCTTCGTCGGTCGGTGTGGCTGTGCTCAGGCGCGGCCGCGGCGGGTCCGGACCTCCTGGAGCCGCTCGGCGAGGATGTCCTCCAGCTCGGCGATCGAGCGACGCTCCAGCAGCATGTCCCAGTGGGTACGCGGCGGCTTGGCCTTCTTCTGCTCCGGCTCGTTGCCGTCGACCAGCCGGGCGACGCTGCCATCGAACTTGCACTCCCAGGTCATCGGGACCTCGGCGTCGACGGCGAACGGCACCTCGAACTGGTGGCCCTTGGCGCACAGGTACTCGCGGGTCTGACGCGGCGCGAGCTCCGTGTTGCGGTCGGATTCGTAGCTGACCGCGCCCAGACGGCTTCCACGCAGCATACGGTCGCCCATGATCGACTTCCCCTCGTTCGTGGTGCTGGTCTTCTTGGTGTAACAGTCCGTCTCCGCCGGGCCATTCCCGCCCACGGTGGTGATGTCCGCGTCGGCGGGCCCCTGCAAGGGTAGCCGGCCACGGCGGCCGCCCGGCGGAGTCGTCCCCGGCCGGGCTCGAAACGGTGGAGTGTTTTCGCTGTTACCGGGGATGTTAGCCGCCCACCCGTGCGGGAGGTTGCGATGGCCAGTGACGCGCCGGTCGAGAACCGACGGCCCTCGGAGCGGACCTTCTTCGGCCACCCGAGGGCGCTGTCGACCCTGTTCCTCACCGAGATGTGGGAGCGGTTCAGCTTCTACGGCATGCGCGCCATCCTGGTGCTCTACCTGACCGCGGCCGCCGCCGACGACGGTCTGGGCATGCGGGAATCCACCGCGAACGCCGTCTACGGCACCTACAACGCGATGGTGTACCTGATGGCGCTGCCCGGCGGCTGGGTCGCCGACCGGCTCATCGGCGCCCGGCGCAGCGTCCTGTGGGGCGGCGTGGTCATCGCCGCCGGCCACTACGTCATGGCGGTGCCCACACGCTGGAGCGTCTTCGCCGGCATGGCGTTGATCGTGCTCGGCACCGGGCTGCTCAAACCGAACATCTCGACCATGGTCGGCGACCTGTACGACCGGGACTCACCCCGCCGCGACGCCGGATTCTCGATCTTCTACATGGGCATCAACCTCGGCGCTTTCATCGCTCCCCTGATCACCGGATTCCTCGGCGAGAAGATCAACTGGCATCTGGGATTCGGGGCGGCGGCCATCGGAATGACCTTCGGCGTCATCCAGTACGTGGTGGGCGGGCGCAACCTGGGCGAGGCCGGCGCCCGCCCCGTCGACCCGCTGCTCGGCGCCGACCGGCGTCGGTCGCTGACCCGGGTCGGCATCGGCGCGCTGGTGATCGTGGTCGTGATCGCCGCGCTCGCACTCGCCGGCCTGTTCACCGTGAACACGGTGGTCAACCTGCTCACCATCGCCACCGTGCTGATCACCATCGGGTACTTCGCCCGGATCATGACCGACCGGGAGATCAGCGGCACCGAACGCAGCCGGATGAAGGCGTACCTGTGGCTGTTTGTCTTCGCCGCGGCGTTCTGGCTGATCTACGACCAGGCCGGCTCGGTGCTGAACATCTTCGCCGCCGACCGCACCGACCGGGACGTGTTCGGCTTCACCTTCCCGGCGTCGTGGCTCCAGTCCGTCAACCCCATCCTGATCATCATCGGGGCGCCGCTGTTCGCCTGGCTGTGGCTTCGCCTGGGGCACCGGTTGTCCACGCCGGTGAAGTTCGCCGTGGGGCTGGTGCTCAACGGCCTGTCGTTCGTGCTGATGGCCGCCGCCGCGCAGGCCGCCGTCGGCGGTGACCTGGTCTCCCCGTGGTGGCTGGTCGCCGTCTACGCCATCCAGGTGGCCGGTGAGCTGTCGCTCAGCCCGGTCGGCCTGTCGGCCACCACCAAGCTCGCGCCGGTGAAGTACGCCAGCCAGATGATGGGCCTGTGGTTCCTGGCCACCGCGGTCGGCGACGCGATCGGTGGGCAGGTGGCCCGGCTCGCCGAGACCTGGCCCGAACCGACCTACTTCCTCACCTTCGGCCTGGCGTCGGTCGCGCTGGGGCTGGGCGCGCTGATGTTCACCCGGCACGTCAGCCGGCTGATGGCCGGCATCCACTGACCCCGGGCCCCGCGTACCCGGTGGCCGGTGCGGTGACCGGCCGGGCGGCCCGTAGCGTCGTGGCGTGACGACGTGCAGATCCTCGCCCCGACGACCGGCGGCCGACCCGCCCGCCAACGGCGCGCCGGGCTCGGCGCGGTGGGCTTGGTGCTCGCCGGGGCGCTGTCGGTGCATTCGGGGTCGCGGTCGCCGCGCTGCTGTTCCCCCGCGCCGGGGTGTCCGGCGTGGTGACGATGCGGCTGACGATCGCCGCCGTGGTGCTGTTGCTGGTCTGCCGGCCTCGGGCTGTCCGGGCGCAGCCGCGCCGACTGGGCGCTGGTCTGCGGGTTCGGCGCCGCCCTCGCCGGCATGAACACGCTGTTCTACCAGGCCATCGACCGGATCCCGCTGGGTCCGGCGGTCACCCTGGAGGTGCTCGGCCCGCTGCTGCTGTCGGTGCTGGCCGCCCGCCGGGCGCTGAACTGGCTGTGGGCGGCGTTGGCGCTGGCCGGGGTGTTCGCGCTCGGCGGTGGCGGCTTCGACCGTCTGGACCTGGTCGGGGTCGGCCTCGCGCTGGCCGCCGGCGCGATGTGGGCCGCCTACATCGTGCTCAGCGCCCGCGTCGGCAGCCGGTTCCCGCGGGCCGATGGGCTGGCCCTGGCGATGGCCGTCGCCGCGCTGCTCACCCTTCCGCTGGGTGTCGCGGGGTCCGGTCGGGCGCTGCTCGACCCGACCACGCTGGCGTTGGGAGCGGCCGTCGCGGTGTTGTCGTCGATGCTGCCCTACACACTCGAACTGATCGCGCTGCGCCGGATGCCGACCGCCACCTTCGCCGTGCTGATGAGCCTCGGCCCGGCGCTCGCCACCCTGGCCGGATACCTGCTGCTCGACCAGGCCCTCACCGCCACCGAAGGGCTCGCCGTCGGCGTCGTCATCGCCGCCAGCATCGGCGCCGTACGCACCGGGCCCGGCCGGGGCGCCGACAAGACCACACCACGTCCCGGTCCCGAGGAGGGCTCCGGCCCGGGCGACGGCGAGCGTAGCGATCGGTGGAGCGTGCGCGGCCCCGGCGCCGGCCGTCGCAGCGATCGCTGACGGCAACCCGCCGCCCCTGGACGGCCAGCCATGGCGTCGGCCGGTGACTCAGCTCGCCGGCGCGCTCAGCCGGGCCAGTGCCGACGCCAGGTCGCTGACCTGGGTCGGCGAGCTGTGCGGCCCCGACGCTGGGCCTGGTCGCGGTCGGCCTCCGCGGC
>JAEVHO010000520.1 GCA_016802835.1 Micromonospora sp. ATA32
GTGAGCTCCTCGTACCGGCTGAGGTCGGCATCGCCGACCAGGCGGACGTCGGTGGTCGGCGCCTCCAGCATCACGGTGCGCGGGTCGGCCGGATCCGGGAAGGCGTAACAGGAGAACGGGGTGAGCGGGTGGACGCCGCGGGGCGGCGCCGCGTCCCGGGGGATCACCCGGATCGTCACGTTCCGCCGGTCGGCGAGCGCCACCAGGTGTCGGAGCTGCTCACGCCACACCTCGCCCGGGGGCGCCGGCCGGGTCGCACACCCGCTCGTCTAGCAGCGCCGTGTACCGGGGAGGTTCGGCTCGGAGCAGCACCTCCTGGCGGGCGAGCCGGGCCCGTACGTCCGCCTCCAGGTCGACCTCGGGATGCAGCAGCCGGCCCGCGCCGACCCGCAGCCGCGCGTACGCCGGGGTCTGCAGCAGCCCGGGCACGACGGCGGGCTGGTATTCGACGATGCTCGCCGCGCCCGCTTCCAGCTCCGCGTACGTCCGCTGCCGCTCCCCCATCTCGCCGAGCGCCTTCCACCAGCCGCGGCTGATCGCCGCGTCGCGGGCGATGACGATCAGCGCTTCCCGCTGGGACGCGGGCACCTGGTAGACGTCCAGCAGGTCGAGCACGTCGGCGAGATCCGGCCGGCTCTGGCCCAACTCGATGCGGGACAGCTTGGAGGTGGAGGCCCACCCGAGCCGGCCGCAGACCTGTTCCAGGGTGAGCGCCTCGCGGCGACGCAGCTGACGCAGTTCGGCGCCCAGCCGAGCACGTCGTATGACAGGACTCGTTGACAACGGCATCCCGGCCTCCCCTGGTCGGAGAGTACGCAGGCCCATCACCCACGGCAATACCTCGCTTGCGCACGGCAACCGTCCGTGACTCCGGGTCCCCCGTATCCACCCGGGATCACGGCAGCCTCCGCCCCGGGGCGTCGGGGCGCGGGCCGTACCGTCAGGGTCGGTAGGTGCCGAAGGACCACACGTTGCCGGCCACGTCGCGGGCCGCGTAGTCGCGGGAGCCGTAGTCCGTGTCGAAGGGCTTCCGGACGATCTCCGCGCCGGCGGCCCGCGCCCGGACGCAGCGGGAGCGGGTCGACCACGTCCAGCGGGGCGCCCCAGCCCAGGATGAGGACCACGAACGCGCCGGCCACCTCGCGGCGGATCAGGGGCACCGCCGCCGGCTCCCGGTAACCGAGGTAGCGATCCACGAAGGGACGCAGCCGGGGCTCGGGCAGGCCGACGACCGCCTCACCGGCCATCGCGTCCATCCCGACCCCGCCCGTCACTTCACACCGGCCGCGTCCATCCCGCGCAGTTCCTTCTTGAGGTCGGCGACCTCGTCACGGATCCGGGCCGCCAGCTCGAACTGCAGCTCCCGGGCGGCGGCCAGCATCTGGTCGTTGAGCTCCTGGATGAGCTGGGCCAGGTCGGCCCGGGCCATCCCCTCGCGGGAGGGACCGCGCCGACCCGGCTGCGGCTGCGGGTCTCCTTGACCGGCGCCTTGCCCCGGGAGAGCTGGCGCGCCGCCCCGCCGACCCGAGAGTTCTCGGTGTCCTCCGCCTCGCGGTAGATGTCGTCCAGGATGTCGTGGATCTTCTTGCGCAGCGGCTCAGGGCTGATCCCGTTGGCCTCGTTGTGCGCGATCTGCTTGTCCCGCCGCCGGTCGGTCTCGTCGATCGCGGACGCCATCGAGGGAGTGATCTTGTCGGCGTACATGTGGACCTGACCGGAGACGTTTCGGGCCGCCCGGCCGATGGTCTGGATCAGCGACCGGCCACTGCGCAGGAAGCCCTCCTTGTCGGCGTCGAGGATGGCCACCAGCGACACCTCGGGCAGGTCGAGGCCCTCCCGGAGCAGGTTGATGCCGACCAGCACGTCGTACTCGCCCTTGCGCAGCTCGCGCAGCAGCTCCACCCGGCGCAGGGTGTCGACCTCGGAGTGCAGGTAACGCACCCGGATGCCGTTCTCCAGCAGATAGTCCGACAGGTCCTCGGCCATCTTCTTGGTCAGCGTGGTGACCAGCACCCGCTCGTCCCGCTCGCTGCGCAGCTTGATCTCGTGCATCAGGTCGTCGATCTGGCCCTTGGTGGGCTTGACGATGACCTCCGGGTCGATCAGGCCGGTCGGGCGGATCACTTGCTCGACGAACTCCCCCTGAGCCTGCTCCAGCTCCCACGGGCCCGGGGTCGCGGAGAGGAAGACCAGCTGGCCGACCCGCTCCAGGAACTCGTCGAACCGCAGCGGCCGGTTGTCGGCGGCGCTGGGCAGCCGGAAGCCGTGGTCGATCAGCATCCGCTTGCGGGACGCGTCGCCCTCGTACATGGCGCCGATCTGGGAGACCGTCTGGTGCGACTCGTCGATGACGGTGAGGAAGTCGTCCGGGAAGTAGTCCAGCAGGCAGTGCGGCGGGCTGCCGGGCAGCCGGCCGTCGATGTGCATCGAGTAGTTCTCGATGCCGGAGCAGAAGCCGACCTGACGCATCATCTCGATGTCGTAGGTGGTCCGCATCCGCAGCCGCTGCGCCTCCAGCAGCTTGCCCTGCCGCTCCAGCTCGGCCAGTCGCTCGCCCAGCTCGGTCTCGATGTCGGTGATCGCCCGCTCCATCCGCTCCGGCCCTGCGGCGTAGTGGGTGGCCGGGAAGATCAGCAGGTGGTCGACCTCGCGGACCACGTCGCCGGTGAGCGGGTTGAGGTAGTAGAGCTTCTCCACCTCGTCGCCGAAGAACTCGATCCGCAGCGCAAGCTCCTCATACGCCGGGATGATCTCCAGCGTGTCGCCGCGGACCCGGAACGTGCCCCGGTTGAACGCCATGTCGTTGCGCGTGTACTGGACGTCCACCAGCCGGCGCAGCAGCTTGTCCCGCTCGATCTCCTGGCCGACCCGGATCCGGACGGCCCGGTCGAGGTACTCCTCCGGCGTGCCGAGACCGTAGATCGCTGACACCGTCGCCACCACGACCACGTCCCGCCGGGTGAGCAGCGACATGGTGGCCTTGTGCCGCAGCCGCTCGACCTCCTCGTTGATCGAGGAGTCCTTCTCGATGTAGGTGTCGGTCTGCGGGATGTACGCCTCGGGCTGGTAGTAGTCGTAGTACGAGACGAAGTATTCCACCGCGTTGTGCGGCAGCAGCTCGCTGAACTCCTTGGCCAGTTGGGCGCAGAGCGTCTTGTTGGGGGCCACCACCAGGGTGGGCCGCTGCAACCGCTCGACCAGCCACGCGGTGGTGGCGCTCTTGCCGGTCCCGGTCGCGCCGAGAAGCACGGTGTTGCGGTCGCCGCGCCGAACCCGACGCTCAAGGTCGTCGATGGCCGCCGGCTGGTCGCCGGCCGGCTGGAAGTCGCTGACGACCTGGAAGCGGCCGTCGAGCCGGGGAATGTCGAGCGCCATGACCACAACGGTACGCCGGGGGTCCGACACCACCGACGGTACGTGATCGGCTTCGATATTCGCCGGTCCCGGTCGCGCCGAGAAGCACGGTGTTGCGGTCGCCGCGCCGAACCCGACGCTCAAGGTCGTCGATGGCCGCCGGCTGGTCGCCGGCCGGCTG
>JAEVHO010000521.1 GCA_016802835.1 Micromonospora sp. ATA32
GACCGCCTGACCCTGAGTGTCATCACCGGCCACATCCACCATGATCGTGCCAGACGGAAGACGCCGAGCGGGCACCGGCATGGTCCCCTCACGGAACCACCGGTACGCGGTCTGCGGGTGCACCCCGTTACGACGCGCCCACTCCGCAAGCTTCATGAACCCGATACTAATACTCACAGACTCGCACGTCTGCTCACAGACGGGTGAACCGCTGACTACCCCTCTGGCCGCTGGCGCTGCTCGTGCCGCTGCTGCCCTTCCTCGGTTGGGTGAGCTGGCACGGCACCGGCAGCTCCTGGGCGTGGTGGATCACCCCGGCCGTGGTCTTCGGGCTGATCCCGATGATCGACCTGCTGATCGGGGACGACCGCCGCAACCCGCCGGAGGAGGCGGTGCGCCGGCTGCAGGCCGACGGCTACTACCGCTGGCTGACCTACCTCTACCTGCCCGCCCAGTACGCCGCCCTGGTGCTGTGCTGCGCGGTGTGGGCGCGCGGCGAGCTCAGCCCGGTCGGCGCGGCCGGTCTGGTGGCCACGGTCGGGGTGGTCAACGGCATCGCCATCAACACCGCGCACGAGCTGGGCCACAAGCGGGAGACGGTGGAGCGCTGGCTGTCCAAGGTGGCCCTGGCGCCCACCGGGTACGGCCACTTCTACGTCGAGCACAACCGGGGCCACCACGTCCGGGTCGCCACCAGGGAGGATCCGGCCAGCTCACGGCTGGGGGAGAGCTTCTGGGCGTTCTGGCCGCGTACGGTCTGGGGCAGCCTGCGGTCGGCCTGGCGGCTGGAGACGAGCCGGTTCCGGATCCGGGGTCGCAGCCCCTGGACGTACCGCAACGACGTCCTCAACGCCTGGATGATGACCCTGCTGCTCTTCGGCGCGCTGGTGCTCGCGTTCGGTCCGGTCGTGCTGCCGTTCCTGCTGCTCCAGGCGGTGGTCGGGTTCTCCCTGTTGGAGGTGGTCAACTACCTCGAGCACTACGGGCTGGCCCGGCGGCGCAACGCAACCGGCCGGTACGAGAAGGTCGACCCCCGGCGCAGCTGGAACAGCGACCGGACGGTCACCAACGTCTTCCTCTTCCAGCTCCAGCGGCACAGCGACCACCACGCCAACCCGCTGCGCCGCTACCAGACCCTGCGCAGCTTCGAGGTCTCGCCGCGGCTGCCCGCCGGTTACGCCACGATGATCGTCGTCGCCCTGGTGCCGCCGGTCTGGCGGCGGGTCATGGACCACCGGGTGCTCGCCCACTACGGCGGCGACCTCGACCTGGCCAACGTCCAGCCCCGGGCGCGGCGCCGGCTGCGGGTGCGGGCGGGTCAGTCCTCCGGCGCCCAGTCCGGGTCGCGACCGAACGCCGCGACCAACCGGTCCTGCTCGTCCGCTCCGGCCGGCACCTCGACCCCGGGGCGGACCAGGTTGCCCCGTCGGTAGTCGGCCACCCGCTCGTCGAACCACCGGGCGCAGGCTCGCACCGCCTCGGGGTCCAGCACCGGGTCCGCGCCGATCGCCACCGCCAGGTCCCATCCGTGTACGAGGTGCTCCGCCACGAGTTGGTGCAGGTACTCCTCGGCCGGGGTCGCGCCGGTGGAGAGCTGGACGGTGCCGCCCAGCGCGCCCGGGCGGGTGGCCGCGACCTCGGCCTGGGAGGCGACCTCCCGGGCCGCGCCGACCGGGTCCGCACCGAGCTGGTCACCGTCGAAGCGGTCGCCGACCGACTCGACGGTGCCGCCGGCGAGCAGCGCCACGCTCCACCTGCCCTCGCTCACCACGTGGTTGACCAGCGTCCGGACGTCCCAGTCCGGGCACGGGGTCGGATCCGACCACTGCCCCGGCCCGACCTCGCCGACCCGGTCGGTGAACTCGGCCAGGCTGCGTCGGTACGTCTCCAGCAGGTCCATGCCGCCGATTGTTCCGGCTGCCCCGCCGGGTTCGGGCGGTTTTGCCGGCCCCCGCCGGGGACGGGGCGGAGGGGTTCAGTCCAGGTCGGCCGGGTCGAGGCTCAGCTCGCGGGCGGCGACCAGGCGGATCCAGTCGGTGAACTGCCGGCGGGAGATCACCCGGTCGTGGACCGCCAGCTGCACCGCCAGGCCGTCCATCACCGCCTTGATCCGCCAGGCGGCCCCCGCCGGGTCGACGCAGTCGAACGTGCCGTCGCGTACCCCGTCGGAGATCACCGTCGCCAGGTCCTGCCGCCAGCGCAGGTCGAGCCGGCGGGACAGCTTCTCCAGCTCGGGCGCACGCAGCGACTCCGACCAGCCGTCGATCCACATGGACCAGGAGGTGGCGCGGCCGGCCGGCGTGTAGAGCTTGAGGATCCGCCGCACCTTGGTCAGCGGCGGGGCGGTGGAGTGCACCACCCCGTCCAGCCGGGCCAGGTCCTGCTCGACCGCGTACGCGAACGCCTGCGCGAGCAGCCGTTCCTTGGTGGCGAAGTGGTAGAACACCAGTGCCTGGCTCACGCCGGCGGCCTGCGCCACATCGGCCGTCCGGGTGTTGGCCAGTCCACGTTCCACGATCACGTCACAGGCCGTGCGCAACAGGGCATCCAGGCGGATCTCAGCGGCACGTCTCGTCACGCGGGTTACCGTAACCCACCTGTTCGCGCACAAGGAGTTACCGCCTCGCCCGGGATCGAGGATGCGACAGTCGGAAGCCGGACAGTGGCGGTCGCACCCCGCAACCGTGACGAGACATCGCAGTTCATGGGTATGGTCACGTCGGTCCCGCGTCGTCCCTGCCGGCGAGGCCGCCCGGGCCGGGTCGGGTCACCCACCCAGGTTCCTAGGACGCTTGGCGAAGCGGACGTTACGACACGACCGCCGCGAACAGCACGCGAGGTAGCGGCAACCTGACCCGCCGACGTACCCCCCGAGTTGGCAACTGTTCAGGCCCTCGGCTAAAGTTCTCATCCGTCACCGGGAAACGCCGGAGACAAGCGGACGTAGCGCAGCTGGTAGCGCATCACCTTGCCAAGGTGAGGGTCGCGGGTTCGAATCCCGTCGTCCGCTCGGAGATGCCGCCAGGCACGACGGGGGCAACCTCGGTGGAGTGGCCGAGAGGCGAGGCAACGGCCTGCAAAGCCGTGTACACGGGTTCAAATCCCGTCTCCACCTCGGCAATAGACGAGGGCGATTGGCGCAGTGGGAGCGCGCTTCCTTGACACGGAAGAGGTCACTGGTTCAAACCCAGTATCGCCCACCAGGTAACAGGCACAGAGAGGCTCGTCACCGGATCCGTGACGAGCCTCTCTGTCTGTGCGTCTCCGCGCTCCCAAGCCGGCCGTAGCCGTCGGTCAGCCCGAGGCGGTGAGCAGCGCCTCGGCCAGTGGAGTCCGGGTGCTGACCAGCAGCCGGCCCTGCCGGTGGGATCCGGGGCCAGTCGGCGGCGAGCGCGATCCGCCAGTACGCGTCGATCTCCGCGACCAGGCGGCGCAGCCCCGCCTCGGGGTCCGCGTAGAGGGCGGCCACGGCGGGACGGCGGTCACGGGGATAGCCGTCGAGGTGGGCGCGGACCACCTCGGGCGGGGG
>JAEVHO010000522.1 GCA_016802835.1 Micromonospora sp. ATA32
GCACGACCTGACCGCCCCCGGACTCGGCTTCCCGGCCGCCTCGCGGGCACTGTCGGCGGCGCTGGGCGGGCCCGAGCTGGACGTCGAGGCGAGGCAGGCTGTGGACGGTCCGGGAGGAGTCGGTCCGCACCCGCGCCCCGGGATGGCCGGGAGGAGCGCCACAGCGCGGTGCTGCCCTGCTGGTCCGCCCGGGACGAGCACGACCTGACCGCCCCCGGACTCGGCTTCCCGGCCGCCTCGCGGGCACTGTCGGCGGCGCTGGGCGGGCCCGAGCTGGACGTCGAGGCGAGGCAGGCGACGCTGGCCCGCTACGGCCGGTACGGCTTCGAGGCCGCCGCCGTCACCGGCATGTTCGCGCTGACCAGCATGCCGCCCGAAGGGGTCGCCCGGATCGCCGAGCTGCGCTTCGGCCACCCGTACGCGGTGGTCGCCGTGGCCACCGACAGGCGGTCGGACGGCGCCGGGCCGTGGCACGGGGTGCCGGTCTTCTCCGCCTGGGTGGGCGACCCGGAGGACGTCCCCGAGGCCGACGCCGTCGACCGGTGAGGCGACGGGGACCTCCGGCCGCTGCCGGAGGTCCCCCTCCCGGTCAGGCCGCCACCGGCACCTTCGCCTCCTGCTCGGCCACCCGGGCGCCCGGCGCCGCTCCCGCTCCTGCGCGCCGATCAGGTCGTCGGGCAGCGAGTCGGGGACCTCGAGGTCGAAGCGGCGCAGCAGCCGGATCGCGAAGCCGCCCACGGTGATCAGGATCAGCGCGACGCCGAAGCAGACGTACCCGAAGCCGATCCCCCGGCCCTCGCCGGTGCCGATCACCGCGCCCACCGACCCGGCCAGCGCCCCGCCCGGGGCGAGCATCGGCTCGAACAGCGCGGTCGCCGCCGGAGCCAGCAGCGCGAACCCGATCGGCAGCGTGGACCAGGAGATGGTCTGGTTCAGGCTGAACACCCGGCCGTGGAAGCGCTGCGGCACCTTGACCTGGACGATGGTGGCGTAGATGGACTGCGCGGTGGTCATCGCCATGGCCAACCAGAACCCGCCCACGGAGATCATCACCACCGAGGCGTCCAGGCCGATCACGATGCAGCCGATCGCGGTGCCCAGGTTGCCGATCAGCACGCCGATCATCCGGCGGTGCCGGGGGCCACCCCAGAGCGACATCAGCACGCCGCCCGCCACCGCGCCGAGCGCCTCCGCGAGGGCCACCTGCGCCACCTGCGTCGCGGTGCCGAAGGAGAGCACCAGCGGCGTGGTCAGCACCAGCGCCGGCGCCAGGAAGATGTTGCCCAGCGCGAAATAGCCCAGCATCAGCCGGAAGCCCCGGTGCTGCCACGAGTAGCGCAACCCGTTGGCGATCGCCACCAGCAGCCGCTCCTTGGGCCGCCAACCGAGCAGGTCGGGGAAGCGGACCACGGCCAGGGTGAGCACCGCGACCAGGTAGCTGGCCACGTCGAGCAGCAGGATGCCCTTGAGCTCGATGGCGGCCAGCAGGCCGGCGGCGAAGACCGGCATCAGCAGCATGGCGAAGCCGGTGGAGAGCTGGGTGATGCCCATCGCGTGGCCGAGGAAGCGCTTCGGCACCAGCTGCGGCACCGCCGACTGGAACGCGATCCGCTGGAACGACCCGGCAACCTGACCCAGCGCCACCAGGGCGTAGATGTGCCAGAGCCGGAGATTGTCCGTCCAGAGCAGACCGGCGAGCGCGAGCTGCACCGAGCCGGCGCTGCAACTGGCGATCATCATGATCTTCCGCCGGCTGACCCGGTCGGTGACCGCCCCCGCCACCGGGAGCATCAGCACGCCGCAGATCAGCGCGAGCGCCCAGAGCATGCCGAGGTCGGCGACCGACCCCGTTCGGGTGAACAGCCAGATCGGCAGGGCGAACGCGGTCAGCGCCGAGCCGGTGCTGGAAACCAGCTGGCCGACGGTGACCGCGACGAACCGGGCCATGCTCGGTTTCACCACCGCCTGCTCCGCCCGGCCCTCGACGCCGATCCGCTGGTGGTCCACCACGGCCCAGCCGGCGTCCTCGCCCCGCGCCTGCGGCGTCAGCGCCGACACGTCACCGGCGACCACGGCCGGGTGGACGCGGGTGACGATCTCGGCCAGCTCGTCGGCCCGGTACTTCAGGAAGAAGTGCCCGGCCTGGTCGAGGACCACCAGCCCGAGAGTGTCGCTGAGGAACTGCCACTCCGCGTACCGCTCGGTGTGGTAGTCGGTGACCGGGTCCTCGGAGCCGACCACCGAGATGATCGGCGCGCGCAGCTTCGCCGCCCGCCGGTCCAGCAGGCCGGTGAAGTATTCCTCGGAGGCGCGGGAGTCGGCCCGCATGTTGCTGATGATCCGGTCCGCCTGCTCCGGGTCGAGCTCGTCGGTGTCCACGCCCATCGACTTGAGCCAGCTCGCGTAGTGCCGGTTGCTGCGCAGCTGCTCCAGCCGGGTGCGGATCGCCGCGAACGCGCCCTTGGGCCGGGCGAACGGGAACATCGCCCCGATGTAAAGCGCCGTCAGGTCGCGGCCGGCCGCCTCCACCTTGCGGGCCACCTCGGCGACGATCGCGCTGCCCACGCCGCAGTGGCCGTACAGGGCGAGCGGGCCCTCGACCCGCTCCAGGATCTCCTCCGCCACCCGGCTGGTCAGCTCGTCGAACGGCAGCCCGTCCTCGCTGAGGCCGACGTCGTGGCCGGGGATGGCGAGCGACCACAGCGCGTGCCCGGCCGGCAGCGCGTCGGCGAGCGGCTGGTAGACGATCGCACTGCCGCCCCCGTACGGCACACAGACGTAGCTCAGGACCCGCTGGGCGGCCGGGATCGGCTTGGTCAGCTCGTACAGCAGCCGGCGCGGGCCCTCCTCGCCGGCGGCGCCCGACATGAACGCGGCCAGCTCGCGGATGGTCCGCTGCTGGAACAGGTCCATCACGCCGACCGCGCGGCCACCGTGCTCTGCCTTGCGGATCTTGGCGACCACCTGGGTGGCGAGCATCGAGTGGCCGCCCAGGTCGAAGAAGTCGTCGTCGATGCCGAGCGTCGCCACGCCCAGCACCTCCGACCAGATCCCGGCCAGCAGCCGCTCGGTGTCGTCGCGGGGCTCGACCAGCTCCACCGACGCCTCACGGGTCACCACCGGCGCGGGGAGCGCCCGGCGGTCGAGCTTGCCGTTCGGGGTGAGCGGCAGCGCGTCCAGGGTGACGAAGGCGTTCGGCACCATGTATTCCGGCAGGGTCTCCTTGAGCGCCGCCTTGACCGTGGCGTGCTCGGCCGGGCCGACCAGGTAGCCGGTCAGCCGCTTGTCCCCCGGGGTGTCCTCGCGCACGATCACCGCCGCCTCGGTCACCCCCGGCTGCTCGCGCAGCGCGCTCTCGATCTCGCCGAGTTCGATCCGCAGGCCCCGCAGCTTGACCTGGTGGTCGATCCGGCCGAGGAACTCGATCACGGCCGCCGGGCCGGCCGGCCGCGTCGCCGGTCCCGGCCGGCGGCCCGTCGCGGCGGCGTCCATCTGGCCAGTGGCGGCCGGCCGGCCCGT
>JAEVHO010000523.1 GCA_016802835.1 Micromonospora sp. ATA32
CTGCGCCTCCCACGGCGAGGCGAGGCTGATCCGCGGGCGGTCCTCGTCCTGGTGCCAGAGCACCAGGGGTTCGGCGGCGTACAGCAGGTCGACGTCGTCGTGGCTCACCGCCCGCAGCGTCCAGTCCAGCTCCTGCATCCGGCGCAGGCCGACGGTGAACGGCACCCGGCGCAGCAGCTCGGTCGGCGCCATGATCGTCGAGGTCTGGATGAAGCCGTCCCCGTGGAACAGGCCCCGCCGAACAGTCAGGTACTCGCTCAGCGGCTCGCCGGCCGCCGGCAGTCGACGAGGCATCAGCCACTCGCCGCGCGGCGTACGGTTGACCAGCCGGCAGGCGACGATCGGCATCGGGACCTGCGCGTCCTTGGCCACGGCGAGCTGGACGGCGAGCTTCTCGGGCAGCCACTCGTCGTCGTCGTCGAGCAGCGCCGTCCACGGCGCGCGCGCCTCCCCGGCACCGACGTTGCGGGCGTTCGGCGCCCCACCCCGCTCCGCCAGCGCGACCACCCGGAGCCGCGGGTCGGCGATCTCCGCGAGCGCGTCGCCCGTCACGTCGTCGGGTCCGTCGATCACGACGATGACCTCGATGTTGTCGTGGGTCTGCGCCAGGGCGCTGCGGACGGCGCGGGTCACCAGTTCCGGCCGGGAACAGGTCGGGATGACCACGCTGACGTCAGGTGTGGAGGACATTGAGGACCTGCTCACTCGATGATGAGGCGTCCTAGTCGAACGGATCCGGTCGCGAGAGGGCGTCCCGGTCCCTCGATGGGGGCGTCTGTGTCGGGCAGCAACCCCGGAAACGCTATGGCCCGCGTACGGCACGCCGGTTAACGCCGGGCGACCGGTACCGACACAACGGGAGACGGCACCCTGGGACAGCAGTCGACCACGACCACGACCACGGAACGGCCACGCCCACCGCTTCGGCGTGAAGGAATGATCACACGCCGATGAGCTGCGGGAGCGGTGGCCTGAACTGCCCGAACGGTCCGCCAGCGTCCGCAACCTTGAAAGCCGGCCAACCGCGCAATCCGAGATGCTGGAGAAACAGGCCGCCGACATCGCCGCCTGGTGGAATTGGAGCCCCCGGCCGGGATCGAACCGGCGACATCTCGCTTACAAGGCGAGTGCTCTGGCCAGCTGAGCTACAGGGGCGCGTGCGTCGATGCCAGCATAAGCGACCGTCATGCGAAGACCCCCCTCGCCAGGCCCCGGAGCACCGGAAACGTCAACTTCCCGACCTCGTCGCCGACGGATCGTCACCGAACGGTCGCATCGACCGTGCGGATTGATCCCCGCCCGTGCCGGACTGACCGGAATGCGTATGCCGCCCATCCCATCCGCTGCTTCTCGTCTTGGCAGGTCAGGAAAAGCCGTTTACGGTGCAGTGACACGGACGACACTCCGGCAGGCGCCCCCCAGCGCGGTCCGAGACGCCGTCCGCTGGCCGGCACGGGCTCCGCGCCGGTCGCTCCTTCACTCGGATCGTCCGGCACGTTCCTGCCGGTGAAAGGAAGCGCTCCATCATGGCTACGGTCACGTACTCGAAGGCGTCCCGGGTCTACCCGGGCACCGAACGCCCGGCGGTCAACCAGCTCGACCTGGAGATCGGCGACGGCGAGTTCCTCGTCCTGGTCGGCCCCTCCGGTTGTGGCAAGTCCACCAGCCTGCGGATGCTCGCGGGTCTGGAGGACGTCGACGAGGGCTCGATCTACATCGACGACCGCGACGTCACCCACCTGCCGCCGAAGGCCCGCGACATCGCGATGGTCTTCCAGAACTACGCCCTCTACCCGCACATGTCGGTGTACGAGAACATGGCGTTCGCCCTCAAGCTCCGCAAGACCTCCAAGTCGGAGATCGACCGGCGGGTCAAGGAGGCGGCAGCGCTGCTCCAGCTGGAGGAATACCTCAGCCGTAAGCCGAAGGCGCTCTCCGGCGGTCAGCGCCAGCGGGTCGCGATGGGCCGGGCGATCGTCCGCGAGCCGCAGGTCTTCCTGATGGACGAGCCGCTGTCGAACCTCGACGCCAAGCTCCGGGTGCAGACCCGTACCCAGATCGCGTCGCTGCAGGCGAAGCTCGGCATCACCACGGTCTACGTCACCCACGACCAGGTCGAGGCCATGACGATGGGCCACCGGGTGGCGGTCATGCTCGACGGCGTCCTCCAGCAGGTGGACACCCCGCGGGCGCTCTACGACACCCCGGCCAACGTCTTCGTCGCCGGCTTCATCGGCTCCCCCGCGATGAACATCAAGACCGTGCCGCTGACCGAGCAGGGCGGCGCCTTCGCCGAGATGTACATCCCGCTGACCCGGGAGCAGGTCGCCGCCGCCAACGCCGAGGGCGGCAACGGCAAGGTGACCGTGGGATTCCGCCCGGAGGACTGCGACATGGTCAGCCCGACCGAGGGCGGCATGCCCGTCGTCGTCGAGTTGGTCGAGGACCTCGGCTCGGACGCCAACGTCTACGGGCACGCCGCGCTGGAGGGGCACGACGAGCGCTTCGTCGTGCGTACCGACCGCCGCAGCATGCCGAACATGGGTGACACCATCTTCGTCAAGCCGCGTACCGGCCAGAGCCACATGTTCCACGCCACCACCGGCGCCCGGATCTGACGTACGGAAAAAGGGGCGCCCGCCGATCGGCGGGCCGCCCCTTTCGTGTCCGTGGCCGCAGGGCGGCCGGGTGCCTCCGGTCAGACGGCGGCCCGGCGGCGGGCCACCTCGGCGAGCGTGACGGCGGCGGCGACGCTGGCGTTGAGCGACTCCACCTCGGAGACCATCGGGATGCTCACGGTCAGGTCACAGGTCTCCCCCACCAGCCGGGACAGGCCCCGCCCCTCGGAGCCCACCACCACGACCAGCGGGCCGACCGCGGCCTCCAGGTCGTAGAGGTCGGTCTCGCCGTCGGCGTCCAGGCCGATCACCATGAAGCCGGCGTCCTGGCACGCCTTGAGCGAGCGGGTCAGGTTGGTCACCTGGGCGACCGGCACCCGCGCGGCCGCGCCGGCGCTGGTCCGCCAGGCGGTCGCGGTGATCCCGGCGGCCCGCCGCTCGGGTACGAAGACGCCCTGCGCGCCGAACGCGGCGGCGGACCGGATCACCGCGCCGAGGTTACGCGGATCGGTCACCCCGTCCAGCGCGACCAGCAGCGGCGCGGTCTGCTCGAGCGCCGCCGCGACCAGGTCCTCAAAAGGCTGGTACGCGAACGGCGGCACCTGCAGGCCGACGCCCTGGTGCAGCACGCCACCGGTCATCCGGTCCAGCTCGGCCCGGCTGATCTCCAGGATGGCGATGCCCTTGTCGGCGGCCATCCGGACCAGCTCGTTGACCCGGTCGTCGATGTCGATGCCCTGCGCGGTGTAGAGCGCGGTCGCGGGCACCCCCGGCCCGCAGCGCCTCCACCACCGGGTTCCGCCCGACCAGCAGCTCCGGGGAGTCCTTCGCCGGGTTGGACTTGCGCCCCGGAACCACCCGGGGCCCGGTGCGACCGGTGGGCTTGCCGCCCCGGC
>JAEVHO010000524.1 GCA_016802835.1 Micromonospora sp. ATA32
CGCCGGCACGCGGCCCGGGTGTGGGCCCGCCGGGTGGCCGGCGACGCCGGGGTGCGGGCGATGCGCGGCTACCAGTTCGCGACCACCCGGCTGGCGTTGCTGCGCGACGGGATGCGTCGGGGGCTGGACAGCAGGCCGGCCGACCGGGAACGGACCTTGCGGGAGGAACGGGAGCTGCTGGACGCGATCACGGCGTACCGGTCGTTCTTCGTCGGTCGGGACCCGCAGGCCCCGGCGGGGGTCTGGGACGGGCAGCGCTACCACCTACGGTTCCCCGACGGTTCCCCGCGCCCGGTCGACGCCCCGGACGAACCGGTGGTGCCGATCCCTGTGGTGCTCGCCCCGCCACCGCCGCCGCCCCCGGCAGGCTTCGGCCCGCCCGGCTGGTACGGCCCGCGCCCGGCCGCCGCGTGGCCGCCAGGCCGCCCCTGACCTCACTCAGGTGGGGGTGGCCCACCGGGCGGCGGTCAGGTCATCAGGCTGGTGAGGAAGTCGCCCATGCCCTGGGCCATCGCCATCAGGCCCGCCCCGACCGCCTTGAACATCTGCGCCGCGCCGTCCGGCCGGAACGCCATGAAGTAGATCAGAAAAGCGACGCTCCCCCAGGCCAGCAGCTTCTTCACGAACACCGGCATCGTCCCTCCCCAGGGCACTGGACGGGGCTGGCTTCCCGGCGGCGGGCGGCGCAAACGGCAGCGGACCCGACGGACGGCCGGGGCCGGCGAGCCCGCGCGGTCGATCCGGGGAGCCCGGGGGAGGCGCGACGCTCTGGTGACCCGCTTCCTGCTACCTCGCCGTCAGAGGTAGAGGCCGGTGGAGTCCGGCTGGACCCGCTCGGCGGCGACCGCGTGCACGTCCCGTTCGCGCAGCAGGACGTACCCCCGGCCGTGCAGCTCGACCTCGGAGCGGTCGTCGGGGTCGAAGAGCACCCGGTCGCCCGAGACGATGGCGCGGACGTTCGGGCCGACCCCGACGGCGGTCGCCCAGGCGAGCCGCTTGCCCACCGCAGCGGTCGCCGGGATCACGATGCCGGCGGTGGAGCGGCGCTCGCCCTCGCTGCCATCCATCTTCACCAGCACGCGGTCGTGCAGCAGCCGGATCGGCAGGCCGGAGTCGAGGTTCGGGTCGAGGGTCACGCCGCAGACGCTACCGCGTCGGCTGCGGCCGATCGCTCGGCGGTTGGCCGGACCCCGCCCGGGGCAATGTGTGGCGGAACTGCCCTACGGTGGCGCTGACGGACGTATCCTGTCTGCCCGTCGTCGTGGGTGGGGCCCGTTCTCTAGCAGGAGGTGCGCTTGAGCCGCTTCGAGCGGGTACGCGGACGGCTCCGCCGCGCGTACGAGTCCGGACGGGGGTCGCCGCGGGTCGGTCGCATCGACGCCGAGGACGTGCCGGTGGACGGCGGGGTGGCCTCGCCGGCCACGCCCGGGCCGGTCGCGCCGTCCTCGGCGACGGTGGTCGGCGCGGAGCCGCCGGCCGCCGCGCACAACTCGACCTCCAGCCGGGACGACGCCGACGTGCCGCACGCGCTGCGGATCGCCGCCGCCTGGTCGTGGCGGCTGCTCGTGATCGGCCTGGTCACCTGGGCCCTGCTGAGGATCGTCGGCACCATCCGGATCGTGATCATCCCGCTGGCGATCGCGCTGCTGCTCTCGGCGCTGCTGGCGCCGGCGGTGGGCTGGCTGCTGCGGGCCCGGTTCCCGAGGTCGCTGGCGACCGCCGTGGTGCTGGTCGGCGGACTGGTCGCGGTGATCGGCACGCTGACCCTGGTGGTGAACGAATTCATCCAGGGCGTGCCGGAGTTGAGCGAGAAGTCGTCGCAGGGCGTACGGCAGATCCAGAACTGGTTGAAGACCGGCCCGCTGCACCTGTCCGACAGCCAGCTCAACAAGTACATCGACGAGGGTCAGACCTGGATCAACGCCAACACCTCGAAGTTCACCAGCGGGGCGCTGAGCACGGCCGCGACCCTGGCCGAGGTGCTGACCGGCACCATCCTGGTGCTCTTCGCCACCTTTTTCTTCCTCCGGGACGGCGCCCGGATCTGGCGGTTCCTGGTCCGGTTGCTGCCGGTGGCGGCCCGCTGGAAGGTCGACGACGCGGGCCGGGCCTCCTGGTTGACGCTGGGCGCCTACGTCCGGGCCACCGTGCTGGTGGCCTTCATCGACGCGGTCGGCATCGGCATCTTCCTGGTCATCTTCGACATTCCGTTCGCCTTCCCGCTCGCCGCGCTGGTCTTCCTCGGGGCGTTCATCCCGATCGTCGGCGCGGCGCTCTCCGGCGTGGTGGCGGTGCTGGTCGCGCTCGTCGACAGCGGGCCGGTCAAGGCACTGATCATCCTCGGGGTGGTGATCGGGGTGCAGCAGCTCGAGGGGCACGTGCTCCAGCCGCTGATCATGGGACGCGCGGTGGCCATCCACCCGCTCGGCGTGATCATCGGTATCGCCGCGGGCGTGGTCCTCGCCGGAATCACCGGCGCGCTGGTCTCGGTGCCGCTGATCGCCGTGCTCAACACGGCGGTCCGCCGGCTCGCCGCCCGGACGGTGCCGGACACCCCGCCGGACGCGGTGGTGGTGGCCTCGCAGGCCCCGTGACGCTCAGGTTCGTCCCGTCGGCCCCGACCGGTCCTCCCGGTCGGGGTCAGCTCTTTCCGAGCCGCTCCAGCGCACCCCGGGCCACCTCCGGGCGGGTGGTGTACCAGAACGGCGGCAGCGAGCGGCGCAGGAACGGGCCGTAGCCCCGGGCCGTCTCCAGCCGCGAGTCGAGCACCGCGACCACCCCGCGGTCCGCGGTGGCCCGGATCAGCCGGCCCACGCCCTGGGCCAGCCGGACGCGGCGATCGGCACGCTGACCGCCGCGAACCCCGAGCCGCCGCCCGCGTCCACGGCCGCCGCGCGGGCCGCCGCCAGCGGCTCGTCCGGGCGCGGGAACGGCAGCCGGTCGATCACGACCAGCTGGCAGGAGTCGCCCGGCACGTCCACCCCCTGCCACAGCGACATCACGCCGAACAGGCAGCTGGACCGCTCCTCCCGGAACCGGCGGACGAGCAGCGGCAGCGCCTCCTCGCCCTGCAACAGCACGGGCAGGTCGGTCCGCGCGCGGAGCAGCTCCGCCGCCTGCTGCGCCGCCCGTCGGGAGGAGAAGAGCCCGAGGGTACGACCACCGAGCGCCCCGACCAGCCCGAGCAGCTCCTCGCCGGCCGCCTCCGGCAGACCGGAGACGCTCGGGCGGGGCAGGTGCGCGGCCACGTAGAGGATGCCCTGTCGGGCGTAGTCGAACGGGGAGCCGACGTCCATCGAGCGCCAGCCCGGCCCCTGCGTCGCCGCAGCTCCGCCGCCTGCTGCGCCGCCCGTCGGGAGGAGAAGAGCCCCGAGGGTACGACCACCGAGCGCCCCCGACCAGCCCGAGCAGCTCCTCGCCGGCCGCCTCCGGCAGACCGGAGACGCTCGGGCGGGGCAGGTGCGCGGCCACGTAGAGGATGCCCTGTCGGG
>JAEVHO010000525.1 GCA_016802835.1 Micromonospora sp. ATA32
CGCGCGCCCGGCCCCCAGCTCGCGCCGGGGTGGGACGGCCGGGCGTCGGGGCCGGTGACGGCGGGTGGCTGTCCGATCCCGGTCGGCGCTGATTCGACCCTCGGATCGCATGGGTAGGGTGACTTTGACGGACGGAGGCGATCATGACGGCAGACCACCCCCCGGCGCCGACCGATGAGCCCGCCGGCGGTACGCCGGAGCAGTACGAGTCGATCCTGCTCGACGAGCCGACCACCGCCGACCTGCGGGCGAAGGTGACAGAGGCCTGGCGGGAGTTCGCCCGGGCGTTGGCCGAGCGGTTGCGCGGGCTGCCCGCCGGTGCGCACATCGAGCTGACCCTCGATCCCACCGCATCCGGCACCGGCGACGCGGTCTACTCGATCAGCGTCGACGTCGGCCCTGAGGGCGTGCTCTCCGCGCAGGCGGTCGGCAACGCCACCCTCCCGCAGGGCTACCGGTTGGACCGGGCCGCCGTGGCGGACATGATCGCGCTGGGCTGGTCCCCGCCCGGAGTGATCGAGGGCTCCGGCGAGCAGTTCGGGCTGGACGGCTCCACGGCCGAGGCCAGCCGCCTGGCGGCGCTGCTCTCCCGCACCCTCCGGGACGTCTACGGCGCTCCGCACCCGGCCTTCCTCGTCTACCTGGTGCACGACGCCGAGGGCGAGCCGCTGCCGATGGAGCCACTCGGCACCGCGCGCGCCGAGTTCGGCCCGGACCGGAACGTCGAGGCAGACCTCGACGAGGCGTTGGCCGCCGCCGCCCAGGCCGGGGAGAACGACGTGCTGGCGCTGGAGGAGCGGGTCCGGACGGTCGTCTCGACCATGCTCAAGTCGAACTCCGACCAGATCCAGGTCGACTCGGACGGTGACATCAACATCCGGGCCGGCTCGGCGATGGTCTTCGTCCGGGTCCGCGACAACCCGCCCCTGGTCGACGTCTTCTCCCCGGTGCTCACCGAGGTCGAACCGACCGAGCGGCTCTACGTCAAGCTCTCCGAACTGACCAACCGGATGCCGATCGGCCGGCTGTACTGCGCCGACGACACCGTCTGGGCGTCCATCCCGGTCTTCGGCCGCAACTTCCAGGCCACCCACCTCATGCTGGCGGTGCAGGTGATGACCGGCCTGGCCGACGAGTTGGACGACCGGCTGCACGGCGAGTTCGGGGGCAAGCGCTTCTTCGGCGAGGGTGACAAACCGGTCAAGCGCGACGAGGGCGAGCACCGCACCGGCATGTACCTCTGATCACCGGACGTCGAGCAGGGTCTTGCCGATCGTGGCCCGGGACTCGATGGCGGCGTGTGCCTCCGCGGCCCGCTCCAACGGGAAGCGCTGCCCGATCACCGGGCGCAGCCGACCGGCGGCCCCCTCGGCCAGCGCCCGTTCGGTGAAGGCCCGCAGCTCGGCGGGGGTCGGGGCCGGCCGCACCAGCGTCACTTCCCGCCCGGCGGCCGCCTCGGCCGACACGTCGGCCCAGGCGCCGCTGGCCAGCCCGAAGCTGACCATCCGGCCACCGGGGTCGAGCAGCTCGAACGCCTCTCGGGCGATCGCACCGCCGACGCCGTCGAAGACCACGTCCACCCCGCCGGTGGCGGCCCGGACCCGCTCGGCCCACTCCGGCTCCCGGTAGTCCACCACCACGTCCGCACCCAGGTCCCGCAGGAGCGCCAGCTTGCGGGGACCGCCGGCAGCCGCGACCACCCGCGCGCTCGCCGCCACCGCGAGCTGGACCAGCAGCGTGCCCACCCCGCCGGCCGCCGCCTCGACCAGGATCCGCTCGCCGGCGCGCGTCCCGGCCGAGTGGATCAGCATGCTGGCGGTGCGACCGTCGGCGAGCAGCGCGACGGCGTGGTCCAGGGCCAGACCGTCGGGCACCTCGGTCACCGCCGTCCGGTCCACCACGACCCGCTCGGCGTACCCGCCCGATCCGCCCGTCCCGCTCACCACCCGCCGGCCGACCAGTCCCGGCTCGACGTCCGGGCCCACCGCGCCGATCAGCCCGCCGACCCCGTTGCCGGGGATCAGGGGTGGCGCTGCGGTGAAGGGCCCGAACCCGGTGGCCCGGAACATGGTCTCGACGAAGGTGAGATTGGCGTGCACCACCTCGATCAGCACCTGCCCCGGTCCCGGCACCGGATCCGGCGCCGGGCCGGGCACCAGCACCTCGGGACCCCCGAACTCGCGCAGCCACACCGCCCGCATCGCTTCCCCTCCACCCCGCCGCCGGCCGTACTCCGGGGTCAGCCAACAACCTGAACTCGGGATGAGGTCAAGGCGGGTGGGTCCGGAAACCCAAAGGACCGGGCCCCACCCGCCGGGGGGGGAAATCAGGTCGAGGGGACCCAGGCGAGGGTCCGCGCGGTAGTGGGATCGGTGGCCCGGAGGCCGGCGCCGGAGACGGTCCAGAGCGACTCCCCGATCACCAGCGACCGGGTGACGACGGAATCGCCGGTCCCCGGGTGGGTGACCGTGCCGACCTCGGTGATCTGCCGGGCCGAGACCCGGAGCAGGCGTACCGCGCCGCCGTCCACGGGCAGGGCCAGCAGGCCGGTGTCCGGTCGGTACAGGAACGCGTGCGGGTCGAACTCCGCGGCCGAGCTACCGCCCGGCACGTGGTACCGGGCCAGCCGGGTAGGCCGGGCCGGGTCGTGGACGTCGAAGAGGGAGACCTGGAAGCCCTGCGCCCGACCCTGGTCGTCCGCCTCCTGACCCACCCCGAGCAGCCGGCCGTCGGGCACCGGGTGCAGGTACGCCGACCAGCCGTTGATCTTCAGCTCGCCGGTGACCCGGGGCGCGGCGGGGTCGGTCAGGTCCATCGCGTAGAGCGGGTCGGTCTGCCGGAAGGTCACCACGTAGGCGGTGGCGCCGAGGAAGCGCACCGACTGGATCCGCTCGCCCCGGCCGAGCCCGCTGACCCGCCCCACCGGTTGGAGGGTGTCGCCCCGGCGGTGCAGCGCGTACACCGTGGAGAACGAGTCCGGACCGGCGCCGCCGGTGTCGCCGCTGGTGGTGGCGACCCGGAGGTGGCCCTGCCACTCGGAGAGCGCGTACTGGTTGAGCAGCTGACCCGGCACCGAGCCGGCGGCGACGTACCGGGGCGGGCCCGGGTCGGCGACGTCGAACTGGTAGATCTCGGTGGTCGACGGGCCGGGCGGCCGGGGCATCCGCCAGCGGGGCGAGGCGACCGTCGCCGTCCGCTCACCAACCAGGTAGAGGCTCGCCGCGGTGCCGTAGACGGTGCTCGCGTCGGCGGCGACGCTCACCGGCGCGCCGTCGCCGAGCCGGTCCGCGCCGAGGTCGAAGCTGAGCACGGTCAGCATCGACGTGCCGGAGCCGCTGGACGGGCGGCTCAGCCGGTCGCAGCCCACCCGACCGGCGTGCGACCGTCGCCGTCCGCTCACCAACCAGGTAGAGGCTCGCCGCGGTGCCGTAGACGGTGCTCGCGTCGGCGGCGACGCTCACCGGCGCGCCGTCGCCG
>JAEVHO010000526.1 GCA_016802835.1 Micromonospora sp. ATA32
GCCCCGCCGACGTTCACCTGCGTCGAGCCGTGCAGCGCGTAGCCCTGGTAGGTGCCGGAGCCGTTCATGATGACCCACTTGCCGAAGTTGTGCCCACCACCGCCGCGAAGACCACCGCCGCGAAGGCCACCTCGACCCGCCCGACCGGCGCGCCCGCAAGGCGGGGGCGAACAAGGCTCCGGCGAAGAAGGCCACCGCCGCTTCCTCGACCACCACGCGCAAGGCGGCGGCCAGGAAGGCGACCTCCGCGGCGTCGTCCGTAGGCCCCGTCGAGGCCAGGACGAGCACCTCGACCGGCACCCACAAACGGCTCACCGCCGCCCGGAAGCCCGCCGGCACGAGGGTCGTCGCCGGCCGTTCGACGATCAAGCCGGCGAGCGCCCGGAAGGCGGCCGGCTGACGCCCGGGGTCCGCCGCTGACCGGACGCGCCCAGGTCCGGTGAGCGGATCACGCGCCGCGCTGCCAAGATGACCTCGTGGTCATCCGACGCGTACTGGCGCCCCGCATCGACTTCGGCGCGCTGCGCCGCGAGCTGGGACTGCCGACCAGTTCCCCGCCGCGGCGCAGCGCGAGGCGGACGAGGCGCGGCCGCGCCCCTGTCGTCCACCGTCGACCGCACCGACGTCCCGTTCGTCACCCTGGACCCGGCCAGCTCGCGGGACCTGGACCAGGCGATGCACCTGGGCCGCCGCCCCGGTGGCGGCTACCGAGTCACGTACGCGATCGCCGACGTGGCCGCGCACGTCCGGCCGGGTGGCGCGCTGGAGGAGGAGACCTGGCGGCGCGGGCAGACCGTCTACCTGCCCGACGGCAACGTGCCACTGCACCCCGAGACGCTCAGCGAGGGCGCCGCCAGCCTGCTGCCGGACGTCGACCGAGCGGCCGTCGTCTGGACCATCGACCTGGACGCCGACGGCGACACCGTCGCCGTCGCGCTTGAACGTGCCCGGGTACGCAGCCGCGCCAAGCTCGACTACGTCGCAGTCCAGGCCGACGCCGACGCCGGGCGGCTGCCCGAGCCCATCGCCCTGCTCCCCGAGATCGGCGCCCTGCTCACCGCTCGCGGGCTGCGCCGGGGCGCGATCAACCTGCCGCTGCCCGAGCAGGACGTCGAACCGGACGGCGACGGCTGGCGGCTGGTGCTGCGGGGACCGGTGCCGATGGAGGACCACAACGCGCAGATCTCCCTGCTGACCGGGATGGCCGCCGCCGACATCATGCTGACCGGCCGGATCGGCCTGCTGCGGACCATGCCGCGGCCGAAGCCGGAGGCGGTCGAGCGGCTGCGCCTCGCGGCCGCCCCGCTGGGCGTGGACTGGCCGCAGAGCGTCAGCGTGGGCGAGATCCTGGTCCGGCTGGACGCCTCCGAGCCCCGGGCAGCGGCCTTCATCGACCAGGCGGCCGAGCTGATGCGCGGCGCCGGCTACACCGGCTTCGACGGCGAACTGCCCGAGCAGCCGGAGCACGGCGGGGTCGCGGCCGCGTACGCCCATGTCACGGCGCCGCTGCGCCGGCTGGCCGACCGGTACGCGACGGAGATCTGCCTGGCCCTGCACGAGGGCCGGCCGGTGCCCGACTGGGCCCGCGCGGCGCTGCCCAAGCTCCCCGAGGTGATGGCCAGCACCGACCGGACCGCCGGCGCGGCCACCCGGGGTGCCATCGAGCTGGCCGAGGCGGTGCTGTTGGAGCACCGGGTGGGGGAGACCCTCGAGGCCGCCGTGCTGGACGTCGACGCGCCCCCGAACGGGCAGTCCCGCCCCGGCCGCGAGCCCGGCGGGACGGTGGCGCTGGACGACCCGCCGGTCCGCGCCCGCTGCACCGGTGAGCTCCCGCTGGGCGAGCGGATCCGGGTACGCCTCATCACCGCCGACCCGGCCGAGCGGAAGGTCCTCTTCGAGCGGGCCTGAGCGGCAGCGGGCGCTCGCAGTCACCGCCGACCCGGCGGGCGGAACGTCCTCTTCTAGGGAGCCTGAGCCGTAGCGGGCATTCTCACAGCGGCCGGCGGTGCTGACGACCGAGGACCTTTGCGAGATGAGGCCATGGCATACGACGCGACCACGCTGCCCGACGTGTCCGGGCTGACTGTCGGCATCATCGGCGGCACCGGCGACCAGGGGCGGGGTCTCGCCTACCGGTTCGCCAGGGCCGGCCAGACCGTGCTGATCGGCTCCCGTTCCGCCGAGCGCGCGGCGCAGGCCGCCGAGGAGATCGCCGCGTTGCCCGGGCTGCCCGCCGGGGCCGAGGTCGCCGGGGCCGACAACGACGAGGTGGCCCGGGACAGCGACGTCGTCGTCATCGCGGTCCCCTGGGACGGGCACGCCGTCACCGTGGCCGCGCTCGCCGAGCCGCTCGCCGGCAAGATCGTCGTCGACTGCGTGAACCCGCTCGGCTTCGACAAGCAGGGCCCGTACGCGCTGCGCGTCGAGGAGGGCAGCGCCGTCCAGCAGGCCGCCGCGCTGCTGCCCGACTCGCGGGTCTGCGCCGCGTTCAACCACGTCAGCGCGCCGCTGCTGGCCGACCCCGAGGTCGACCGGATTGACCTGGACGTGCTGATCTGCACCGAGGACCGGGAACTGGTCGCCGTGGTCGCCGCGCTAGCCGCCCGCATCCCCGGCATGCGGGGCATCTACGCCGGCCGGCTGCGCAACGCCCATCAGATCGAGGCGTTCACCGCCAACCTGATCGCCATCAACAAGCGTTACAAGGCGCACGCCGGCATCCGCGTCACCGACCTCTGAGCCCGGACGCGCGGACCAGGTTTCGCCGAGCAGGGACCGGCGGCGCGCCAGCACCGCCCTGCGGTCGGCGAACCACTCGTCGTCGTTCTGATCCCCACGGCGCGCAGTTGGTCCCCATGGTGCGCAGTTTCGGGGCCCCGGTCATCGAGCCGCCACGGAAGGCCGCGATTCCAGACCAGCTAGGCGCGCATGAGTCGGTGACCGGCGAGTGTGGCCAGCCACCCGCTGTGCACCGCGGCAGCGGCCCCGGGGCCGTTCGGTCAGCGCGACCGGTAGCCGGGGATATCGAGGTCGGACGCCGGCTGGGGGTAGTCAGCGGTTCACCCGTCTGTGAGCAGACGTGTGAGTCTGTGAGTATTAGTATCGGGTTCATGAAGCTTGCGGAGTGGGCGCGTCGTAACGGGGTGCACCCGCAGACCGCGTACCGGTGGTTCCGTGAGGGGACCATGCCGGTGCCCGCTCGGCGTCTTCCGTCTGGCACGATCATGGTGGATGTGGCCGGTGATGACACTCAGGGTCAGGCGGTCGTCTACGCCCGGGTGTCGTCGGCCGGCCAGCGAGCCGACCTGGATCGGCAGGTGGCCCGTGTGACTGCATGGGCGACCGGGCGGAACATGGTCGTCTCCCGTGTGGTGACCGAGGTCGGGTCCGCGCTGAACGGCCGACGCGAGAGGTTCCTCGGGTTGCTGCGCGACCCGAACGTGACCACGATCGTGGTCGAGCATCGGGACCGGT
>JAEVHO010000527.1 GCA_016802835.1 Micromonospora sp. ATA32
CGTACGCCGAGGTGCAGCCGGCGCGGACGGCGGCCCGCAGGATGGCGCCGGAGCCGGCGGCCGGGTCGAGGACGGAGCCGCCGCCAACCTCGGCGAGCCGCCGCCGGCGGCATCAGCAGTACGGCGTGCCCGCCGGGACGCAGGTGGGCCAGAGCGTGCTGCACCCAGGCCAGCTCCGGTTCGGTACGCGGCGGCGCGCCGTACTCCCAGCGTGGGTCGTAGCCGAGCTCGTCGTGCCCCCAGTTGGTGACGCCGAACGGTGGGTGGCAGACCACCGCGTCGACGGTCCGGCCGGGGAAGGCGTCGGCGCGCAGCGAGTCGCCGGGACAGACCTCGCCGGGTACGTCGCGCAAGGCGAGCCAGAGACCGGCCAGCCTGGCGAGTTGTTCGTCGAGTTCCTGCCCGTACGCCGAGGTGCAGCCGGCGCGGACGGCGGCCCGCAGGATGGCGCCGGAGCCGGCGGCCGGGTCGAGGACGGAGCCGCCGCCAACCTCGGCGAGCCCGACCATCAGGTCGGCCAGGTCGTCGGGGGTGGCCCAGGGCCGGCCGGGTCCGGGGGCGGAGAAGCGCTGCCACAGCTCGTCGAAAACGGTCTGCGGGCCGAGTTCGTCGGCGAGGGCGTCGATCTCCGGGAGCAGGTCGGCCAAGCGTCGGTCGACCTGCCTGCGTGACGGACGTTCACCGCGTTGTCGGGCGAGCAGCAGGGCGCCGACAGCGGCGAGCGCGCCGGCGGCGGTGTCGGTGGTCGGGGCGAGGTGCCGCCAGAGCCGGTCGACGGGCGAGAGCTCGGGGAGCTTGCCCTGGCCGCGTAACCACTGCTCGACCTGGATCAGGTCGAACTCCGGGCTGGCCGGGGTGCCGCCCACCGGGGCGGGGAAGTCGGCGTGCCGTTTGCGCCAGTTGCTGACTGCGGCGCGGCCGACCCCGGCGAGCCGGGCGATCTCCGCTGCCGTGATGGTCGGGTTCTCCTGCACCTCCGAAGTGTGTCACACCTGTCAACCATCATGCGTGTTGACACCGTTCACAGATGATGCTCTCATTGACGCCGACACACTCGTCACAGGAGGAACACGATGCGCAAGACCACCACGCTCGCCCTGATCGCCACCGGCCTCGTCGCGCTGGGCTGCGGCTCCGGCGCCACCGACAACGCCGGCAGCGGCGGCGACGGCGCCAAGGGCGACGACAAGCCCGCCAAGACCGCGAAGGTCGGCCAGCCGGCCCGGGACGGGAAGTTCGAGTTCACCGTCAAGTCGGCCAAGTGCGGCGTCGCCAAGGTCGGCAGCTCGATGCTCGGCGACAAGGCCCAGGGCCAGTTCTGCCTGATCACGGTCAACGTGAAGAACATCGGCAAGGAGTCGCAGCTGCTCGACGGCAGCAGCCAGAAGGCCTACACCGCCGACGGCACCGAATACTCCACCGACACCGAGGCGGGCCTGTACGCCAACCAGGAGCAGAGCACCTTCTTCAACGAGATCAACCCCGGCAACCAGGTGGCCGGCGTGCTGGTCTTCGACGTCCCGAAGAACGTCAAGCTCACCAAGCTCGAGCTGCACGACTCGGCCTTCTCCGGCGGCGTGACCGTCGCCCTCAGCTGATCCATCCCCCGTCACCCCGGGGCGGGTCTGGACGACCCGCCCCGGCTGTTCACACCCGCACCTGTTCACAGAAAGAGCCTCGCTATGACCGACCCGACCACCCCCGATCCCAACGAGAATCCCGCGGATCCAGACCCGACCGAAAGCACCGACCGGACCTCGGTCAACGGCCCGGAGGATGACGCCCCCAGCGCGAACGCGGCGCCGAGCCGGAGGCGTCGCTACCTGATCGCGGCGGCGGCGATGGCGATCCTGCTAGCTGCGGCCACGAGCATCCTCCTGCTGATGCAGCGCGATTCGCCGTTGGAGGCCGCCCGAGAGGCCTGCGGCGCCGGCAGGGACGACTGGGCGATGCTGGGCGACGACGGTAGATCCCTGACGCTGCAGAGCGTCGGCGAGGAGAGAACCGGCCTCAAGCTGGAACAGTTGCAGTGCTACTGGACCGAGCTGCACGTGCCCGATGCCGTCGTTGCTGAAGTCAAAGTGACGCGTGCCCTGGACGGGCGGCAGTCCGGCGAGTGGGAGGACATGCAGGCCTCCTGGATCTATCACCCGGATGACGGCCTCCAGATGATCATCACCCTCTCGGACTGACACCTTCTCCACTCCAGCCCTGATCCAGTTACGTATCAGGCCCACCGCGTTCCTTCCGCAAATCCGCCGGCATCTCCTTTGCCCTTCGCCGCGGTCCGGCGCCCCGCCGGACCGCTGCCCCCCCGCGTCCCGGAGACGACCATGGCCCTCCCCCACCCGTACGGCACCCTCCGTTCCTCGACGGGAACCATCCACCTGCGCCGAGCCGTCCGTGTCTCCGGTGCCCTGCTCACCACCGCCCTGCTGGCGACGACGCTCACCGGCTGCGGCGACGAGCGGAGCGACACCGCCGCATCGGCGACCGCCTCCCCGAGCGCGTCCGACTCCCCCAGCGCCGCGCCGACCGCGAGCCCGACCTCGCTGCCCGACCGGGACGGCGACGGCCTCCCCGACTCCAGCGACACCTATCCCGACGACCCGAAGAACACTCCCCAGCAGCCGCCGGTCAACCTCGAGTGCGACACCGGCAACGACTGGAACGCCGTGCTCATGGTGCAACCCGGCAAGGACGGCCGGCCGGACTTCAGCCAGGTGTGGACGGCCAAGCCAACGTCCTGCGACTCCCAATCGGAGATCTACCCGGTGACCGCCACCGAGAAGGCGGCCCTCAAGACTTCCAAGTACGACGGCAGCGACATCGCCACCCTCTATGAGATGTGCGCCGCCGTGACCCGGAGGACGCCTACCTGGAGGCGGACTTCGCCGCCAGCAGCGAGCAGATCCCGGAGATCAACGCGGCCCTCCTGCTCTGTCCCACCTACCCGTACGCGAAGAAGTGGCGCGAGACGGTGAAGCGCGGCCAGGTCGACGTGGACCTCGCGGCCCAGGGCCGGCTCTTCGGCTCCGGCACGTTCCGCGTCGGCAAGGAGATCAAGCCCGGCACGTACGTCACCACCGACGTGGACGGCTGCTACTGGGAGCGGCAGAACAGCTCCGGCAACACCATCGACAACTACTTCACCAACGGCGCCCGCCGCGTGCAGGTCACCATCCGCTCCTCCGACTACGCCTTCAGCTCCGAGCGCTGCGGCGAGTGGCGCCCCGCTCGCTGAGACGAAGCCCCTACGAGACGTCAGGAGGCGTCGTGCGTACCGATGAGTTCCTCCGCGCCCTGGACCTGCTCCCCGCTCCTCTGCATGACCGCGCCGCAGCCCTGCGCACCTACGCCCGGCCCACCAGCTGCGAGGACTGCCAGCGGATCGGCGACGCCGTCCGCCTCGCCCTCACCGCCGCCCACTACGACGAGCTGACCTCCGCCGGCGAG
>JAEVHO010000528.1 GCA_016802835.1 Micromonospora sp. ATA32
CTGGCCCGCCGGGCCTCGGCGTCGCCCACCCGGCTGTCGTCATCCACCCGCTCACGCTAGGCCCTCGACCGGTCGGGTGAGGGGGGGCGGTGCCTCGGCGCGTCGCCCACCGGCGTGGCGCGGGGCCGGTGGGGCCCCTGTGACGCAGGAGACAGGTGGGGCATTTTACGGGCGAAATCTCGGCTTTCGCAGCTGACGAGCCTGCGAGGAGACGGGAGGCCTTGCACGCTGTGGTAATGCGCACGGTAGGCTAGTCGATGCGCTCGCGGATCGTGTGCCTCGGCAGGGAGCAGGTGCGCGGTCGACGGAGCCACATCATGATCCCATTCGGCGATCTCTGGGTGTGCCCGGCGGCGGATCCGCTGCGCGAACAGGTCACTGCGACACCAGCCTGCTGTGACAACCCATCCGACCGGAGCAACCGCCCACATGACGAGCAGCATCGAGGCCCCCTCGAGCGCCACCCGGGTCACCCACGACGATCTCGGTTCCGAGGAGGCTTTCCTCGCCGCGATCGACGAGACCATCAAGTACTTCAACGACGGCGACATTGTCGAAGGCACCGTCGTCAAGGTCGATCGGGACGAGGTCCTGCTCGACATCGGCTACAAGACCGAGGGTGTCATCCCCTCTCGTGAGTTGTCGATCAAGCACGACGTGGACCCCGCCGAGGTTGTGACGGTTGGTGACCACATCGAGGCCCTGGTCCTCCAGAAGGAGGACAAGGAGGGTCGTCTGATCCTCTCCAAGAAGCGGGCGCAGTACGAGCGGGCCTGGGGCACGATCGAGAAGATCAAGGACGAGGACGGCGTCGTCCGCGGTTCCGTCATCGAGGTGGTCAAGGGCGGCCTCATCCTCGACATCGGGCTGCGCGGCTTCCTGCCCGCCTCCCTGGTTGAGATGCGGCGGGTGCGCGACCTGCAGCCGTACGTCGGCCGCGAGCTCGAAGCCAAGATCATCGAGCTGGACAAGAACCGCAACAACGTGGTCCTGTCCCGCCGGGCCTGGCTGGAGCAGACGCAGTCCGAGGTGCGTACCGAGTTCCTCAACAAGCTGCAGAAGGGCCAGGTCCGCAAGGGCGTTGTCTCGTCGATCGTCAACTTCGGCGCGTTCGTGGACCTCGGCGGCGTCGACGGTCTGGTGCACGTCTCCGAGCTGTCCTGGAAGCACATCGACCACCCGTCCGAGGTTGTCGAGGTCGGCCAGGAGGTCGAGGTCGAGGTCCTGGACGTCGACCTGGACCGCGAGCGGGTCTCGCTGTCGCTGAAGGCGACCCAGGAGGACCCGTGGCGTCAGTTCGCCCGCACCCACGCGATCCAGCAGATCGTGCCGGGTAAGGTCACCAAGCTGGTGCCGTTCGGCGCGTTCGTCCGGGTGGACGATGGCATCGAGGGCCTGGTCCACATCTCCGAGCTGGCCGAGCGCCACGTGGAGATCCCGGAACAGGTCGTCCAGGTCGGCTCCGAGGTCATGGTCAAGGTCATCGACATCGACCTGGAGCGCCGCCGGATCTCGCTGTCGCTCAAGCAGGCCAACGAGGGCTTCGTCGAGGGCGAGGAGCACTTCGACCCGACCCTCTACGGCATGGCCGCGACCTACGACACCGAGGGCAACTACATCTACCCGGACGGCTTCGACCCGGAGACGGGCGAGTGGCTCGAGGGGTACGACAAGCAGCGCGAGACCTGGGAGAACCAGTACGCCGAGGCGCGTCAGCGTTGGGAGGCCCACACCAAGCAGGTGCAGACCTCCCGCGCCGCCGACGCCGAGGCCGCTGCCAACCCGGCTCCGG
Organism: Micromonospora sp. ATA32; assembly: GCA_016802835.1. Lineage (GTDB taxonomy): Bacteria > Actinomycetota > Actinomycetes > Mycobacteriales > Micromonosporaceae > Micromonospora. The sequence goes on from JAEVHO010000528.1 coordinate 1,793, forward strand.
CCGCCCCGGCTGGTGGCACCACCACCTCGATCAGCACGGCCCCGAGCCGGCAGGCCGAGGAGCCGGCCGGCACCCTGGCCACCGACGAGGCGCTCGCCGCTCTGCGGGAGAAGCTCGCCGGCGGCAAGTGACCCGCTGACGACGACGGCCCCGTCCCCCACGATCCGGTTCCACCGGGTCGCCGGGGGGCGGGGCCCTCGCCTTTTTCCGGCCCGGGCCCCGGGCGATCCGGTGGAGGCGGGGGGGTCCTCGCCTTTTCCGGGCCGGGCCGCCGCTCGGCGACTCGGCCTCGCTCGGGCGCCCCACCCGTGGCCCGCAAGGTCCTGCCCAGGGACGGGCGGCGCCCGGCGATCGACCGGCCGGGCCGGTTTGGCGGCGGTGCGGGTGATCCGGTTGACTGGTCCGGTGCTGAGGGTGGGGTTGACCGGTGGGATCGGTTCCGGCAAGAGCGCGGTGGCGGCCCGGCTGGCCGCACTCGGCGCGGTGGTGATCGACGCCGACCTGATCGCCCGTGAGGTGGTCGCGCCGGGCACCCCAGGGCTGGCCGAGATCGTCGACGCCTTCTCCGACCAGGTGCTCGGGCCGGACGGCGCGTTGGACCGGGCGGCGCTGGGCGCCGTGATCTTCGCCGACGAGGCGGCGCGCCGCCGACTGGAGGCGATCACGCATCCACGGGTACGGGCCCGGACCGCAGAGCTGATCGCCGCGGCGGCACCGGACGCGGTCGTGGTCAACGACGTACCGCTGCTGGTCGAGGTGGGGCTGGCGCCGACGTACCACCTCGTGGTGGTGGTCCAGACGGCGGTGACCACCCGGTTGGAGCGGCTGGAACGGGACCGGGGGATGAGCCGGGCGGAGGCCGAGCGGCGGATCGCCGCGCAGGCCGACGACGCCCGACGACGCGCGGCGGCCGACGTGGTGCTGAGCAACGACGGCAGCCTGGACGACCTGAAGACCGCCGTGGACATCCTCTGGCGGGACCGCCTGCTGCCGTACGAGGAGAACGTGCGCCTGCGACGGGCGGTCCGCACCCGACAGGTGGCGCTGACCGAGGCGGACCCGACCTGGCCGCAGCAGTACGCCCGGCTGGCCGCCCGGATCCGGCACGCGGTCGCCCCGGCGGACCTGCGGATCGATCACATCGGCTCGACCGCGATTCCCGGACTCGCCGCCAAGGACGTCATCGACATCCAGCTCACCGTGTCGTCGCTGGCCGACGCGGACGGCCCGATCGCCGAGCGGCTCGCCGACGCCGGCTTCCCCCGGCTGCCCGGCGAGTGGTGGGACAACGCCCGCCCGGCCGGCTGTGGACGCTGGCAGAAGCGGCTGCACGGCAGCGCCGACCCCGGCCGCCCCGTCCACCTGCACATCCGCGAGGCGAGCTCGCCGGGCTGGCGGTACGCCCAGTTGATGCGGGACCACCTGCGGGCCGACCCGGATCAGCGGGCCGCGTACCTGCTGCTGAAGCGGGAGCTGGCGGCCACCGCGCCGGACGGCGCGGCCTACAGCACGGCGAAGGACCCCCTGGTTCGACGAGGAGCACCTGCGGGCCGAGGAGGCGAGCTCGCCGGGCTGGCGGTACGCCCAGTTGATGCGGGACCACCTGCGGGCCGACCCGGATCAGCGGGCCGCGTACCTGCTGCTGAAGCGGGAG